>NZ_JBPCUJ010000110.1:0-65709 GCF_051011215.1 Lutimonas sp. | reverse complement strand
AGTGCAACAACAATCATAAAACGAGTAAAATTTTTCATGGTATCAATTTTTGATCATAACTCTAAATTACCGAAAAATATCAAGATTCCCTAATTTGAGAATTGAATTTTATCTAACGTTCTGAAACGACAATATCAGGTTGTTTTCGGGCCAGATCCCATTTGAATCCTAAATAGAATTCTATACCATGATTTGGCGCATAGGCATAGGCAGTATCAAAATAGGGACTAAATCCAGGGGCGTAGTTTGGATCGTCATATCCAACCAATGGTGACTCGGTTTGAATATAATTAAACAGGTTGTTGATCCCGAAATAAAGATTGTAATTGTCTTTAATCAATTTTGTTACCTGTATTTGATGTAAGGAAAAGGGAGTGCTTGTTGTAGGTCGTGGTGTGTCCAGTGGCTGACCAAACTCATCCAGATCATACACTTCTGGCAGGGCCATGGGCCCGGTAAACTGTGCTGAATAAGCCAGTGTTATTCTGGATTTTTTAAACTGATAATTGGCGGTTAAAACTCCACTCCAATCAGGAGCAAACAAGATATTTGAAGTATTCTCAATACCGTCTTCATCGATATCGGTTTCTGTAGATTCAAGAAGGTTAAAACCAACATTTAAGCTCAATGGGAAACTGAAATTATGGTTTAAGTTTAATCCCAATCCCATAGATCTTGCATACCCGGTTGAATTCTCATAAATGATAAACCCCGGAGTATCGTAGTCTGGAATTATTTTGTTGGTGAAATGAGTAAAAAATCCTTCTAAATCAATAGATCCACTACCGCCAAGGCCGGTATAGACTTGATTATAATTAAGTGAAAAGTTATAGGAGCTTTCCGGAGCTAAATCATCAGCGATAATTACTTCTCGCTGTCCTGTGACAAAGGCATGATCTTCTGTGAATAGATTTACCACCTTAAAACCGGTTCCAAAATTGAAACGGAAGGTCGTCCAATCGGAGGATTTATATTTGGCATTAAAGCGGGGTGCATAAATGAGACCGTGTTCCTGATGATGATCTACTCTAAGTCCTCCCAAAAAAGTAAGTTTTTCAGATACATAATATTCATCCTGAACAAAAAGTCCTGGAACAAACTGATTGTTTGGATCATTGATTATTTCGCCATCCACTTCTTCTTCTGTAGCCAGTGTATTGTCGTCATAAGCATCATAACGAAGAGAAGAACCAACTAAAAAATCATGATTTTTATGATCAAAACTCCAGATAAAATTACCAAATGCAATTTGTTGAGAAGCTTTATAGAGGTCACTGCCATAATAACTGTTTTGATCGTGGTTAGAAAAAGAGTAATCCAGTTTTAAGCTGGCTTTGGTATCCAGGGCATAGGTTCCAAACAATTCCGTTCTGTTGGTATAGATGCTTTCCCCATATATTTCATCACTCCCACGTAAGGTTTTATAAGCTCTGTCTTTTACATAGGCTTCGACTCCGTTCCTTCGATCTTCGTAATAATATTTGGCTGCAATGGTAAAGATTTTATCACTGGGCCTGAAAATATTAAATTTTGTAAATAAAGAAACATGATCGGTATTAACACCATCACCAAAGCCATCTACATTATTATCCGCATAATGATTTGCGTATCCAAAGTTGACACCTACATAAGCATTCGATTTACCCAGAGTAGGAGCAAAGGCAAAATTCCCAAATACTTCTTCGTGTGTACTGGTCATCAAATCCGCCGATACCAAAGGCTGTTTTTCAGGATTTTTGGTAATAATATTGATTACTCCTGCAACGGCTTCTGATCCGTAGAGAGTACTGCTGGGACCTTTTATAACCTCAAACCTGTCAATAATCATATTGGGAATTCCATTGAGTCCATAAACTGATGCAAGACTTCCATATATAGGAGTTCCGTCCATCAGTATTGCGGTATATGAACCAGGCAGACCATTGACGCTGATGCTATTGGTATAACAAACACCACAAGCAACTACTTCCTGAACTCCATTAACCAACTGAGCACTTTCAATAACCGAACTTGCCGCTGAAGGGAGGTAGGTATCTAATTGTTTTGAAGTAACGACATCAATTTTAATAGGGGAGGCTGAGACATAGGTTTCTTTCATGGTGCCCGTTACAACGATTTCATCTAAGGCAGCGTTGGAACTAAGATTAAATGAAACTAAAAGGTTTTGACCCGCCTTAACCTCGAGGTGTTTTTTTTCAGAAATAAACCCAACAAAAGAGGCGATAAGGGTATAATTACCTGGGCTAATATTTTTCATTTCAAAATATCCGTTCTCGTCAGCGGTACATCCTTTGGCGGAATTTTTAATTTGAATTGTTGCAAAAGGTAATTTGGCACCGTCTGCCATAATTTCTCCTGAAATACTGGCATTTTGACCTACCAGAGTTGAGGTCAAAAGCAAAGTAAAGAGTAAAATTAATTGACGGAATTGCATATTGTAATAAAAGCGCTTAACTTTATAATTTGAAATGCAAAACTAATAAAGTTAGGCATAGCTAACAAATATAATTTTATGAGTATAACAAAAAATATTGAGGATTATATAAAAGCAATTTTTAACCTTACAGAGGAAGAGGGTGTTAAGAAGTTAGGAAACAATCAGTTAGCGGAGTATTTAGGACTATCTCCTGCTTCGGTGAGCGTTATGATTAAAAAAATGAAAGACAAAAAATTAGTTGATTATGAGCGCTATGGGAAGATAGAACTGACCCAGTCAGGCCATGAAATAGCTTTAAAACTAATAAGAAAACACCGTCTTTGGGAAACTTTTTTACACGATCATATGAATTTTACTTGGGACGAAGTGCATGAAGTAGCGCATCAATTAGAGCATATTAATTCTCCCAAATTAATCAAAGAACTCGATAATTTTTTGGGCAATCCAAAGAGAGACCCTCATGGTGATGCGATACCGGATGAACAGGGACGTTTTGTGGTGGAATCAAAACAACCCTTGTCAAGTCTTTTATCAGGAGATGTTTGCCGGTTGATATCTGTTAAAGACAATTCAGCGGTATTTCTAAAATATGTGACACAGTTGGGCTTGGCGTTGAGCAGTGAAATTGAAATCCTGGAAATCAGAGAATTTGATGCTTCCATGTTGATTGCTTATGACGGAAAGAATGAAAATGTATCTAAGAAATTTGCAGAAAGCATATATGTGGAAAAACTATAATGCTTTCTATTGGTGATTTGATTTGAAGATACAGGGTGTTTTAGATGCCATAATATTTTCAAAAAGGCGATGATTAATCCTATAAAAATGTAAATTTGCACAAAAATTTAAACAGCATATGTTCAATAAATATATAAAATTAGTAGTGGCCGCCATTATTCTGGTTTGGGCCGGATTTGAATTCTATGAAGGTCATATCATGAATGGCATCTCCATTGTGCTGCTCGCAGGAATTTTTATCTTTTTTTACTTTAAGAATGAAATTCTACTATTGACTTTTTTCAAGCTGAGAAAACAGGATTTTGAAGGTGGTAACAAGTTACTGGACAAGATAAAAAACCCTTCAGCTGCCTTGACAAAAAAGCAGGAAGCGTATTATAATTTCCTGCGAGGCATTATGGTATCTCAAACTAATTTGACCCAGGCTGAAAAATTCTTTAAACGAGCTTTGAGTATGGGACTGGCCATGGACCATGATAAGGCAATGGCAAAACTGCAGTTGGCAGGAATTGCAATGACCAAAAGAAGAAAAAGAGAGGCAACGACTTTAATTGCTGAGGCCAAAAAGCTGGACAAGCACGGGATGTTGAAAGATCAGATTACCATGGTCAAGCAACAAATGAAAAAGATCTAGTTCGGTTTTTTTTATAAACTCTTGTTCTTTTTTAAGGACAAGCCTTTGGAACCATATATGAAAGCATTCATACTTTGTTTAATTTTTATGATGATCAGTTATCATGGTTATTCTCAGAACCTGTCCGTGATGACCTACAATATTCGGTATGCAACCGTCAATGACGGCGACAATCAATGGGAGAAAAGAAAGGCTTTTCTAAGTGATCAGATTGCTTTTTATCAACCGGAAGTTTTTGGTATTCAAGAAGGATTGGAGCATCAGTTGCTTTATTTGAAAGAATCAAATCAGAAATACGATTTTATTGGAGTGGGCAGGGATGATGGTCAGAGAAAAGGCGAGTATTGCGCAATTTTCTATAATAAAGAAAAAGTAATCCTTGATGCTCAAGGCACTTTTTGGCTGTCTGAAACACCAGAGAAGGTTTCCAAAGGATGGGATGCCGCCTTCGAACGAATATGTACTTTTGCTCTTTTTACAGATGCTGGTAGTGGGTCAAAATTCTGGGTTTTCAACACGCATTTTGATCATATTGGTGAGGTGGCAAGAGAGAAAAGTGCGACATTGATTGCGCAACGAATCGGTGAAATCAACAAAAAAGAGTATCCCGTATTTCTATTGGGAGATTTTAACCTAAATGAGAAGAGCAAGCCAATTGTTTATCTCTCATCTGTATTATCCGATTCCAGATCCGTATCTGAAGAAAGTCCTTTTGGACCTCATGGTACTTTTACAGGCTTCAAGTTTCACGAGCCGGTTCAAGATAGAATCGACTATATATTTACCTCGAAAAACAGTATCCGGGTAAAAAAATATGCTGTTTTAACAGATTCTAAAGATTTTAAATATCCTTCAGATCACTTTCCGGTATTTATTAAGGCCGAGTTATCAGGCATCGATAAGTAGCTTTTTACCAATATACATTAAGCGATAATCTTCTTCTACTTTCAATTTATTGTAATCGGCCGGAATGATATGAATGTCATTATTGATGTCTTTGACGAATACCGGAATGGTTTTAATTTCTTTCATAGTGGCCTCCATGATCTGTAGGTAATGATCTTTTGATTTAATCTTCACTTCATTAATGATCGGATAATCTCTTACTACTTCTGAAATGTTGATAAAGTCATCTGTTTGAGAGAAAAGTCCTTCTTCAGGATTGTTATCAGGGTCTCTCATTTCATCACCACTGATGAGTCTGTAGGCTCCTTCTTCCCCAAAAGAAGGCTTGAGTTTGTTAAGCGCATATTCATTGATGGTCGGACTTCCCGTCAGGGCAAGTAAAAACCCAATATCATTTAATTCGATATTCTCAAAGATCTCATCTTCATAAATATCACATTCTATGGCTTCAAGACCTTCTTTTTTTGCCAGCGCTATATTGTTTCTGTTGCTGTCAATCAAAACGACCCTTCGGTCATTTGTTTTTAAATAACTGGCAATCAGTCTTGATGGATCAGAAGCACCCACAATTAAGATACCTTCCGATTTTTTCAATAAAACACCTGTTATTTTGGCTACAATTCTCGCAGTTGTTGCATTTAAAAGAACGGTTCCCAAAACAATCATAAAAACAAGCGGGGTGATGTAATTTGCATTTTCAACCCCTTGCATGGTCAACTTTAAGCCAAAAAGAGACGCGATACCGGCAGCCACGATTCCACGTGGTCCCACCCAACTGATAAATATTTTTTCATTTCTGCTCAGGCTACTGTTTCTGCTGCTTAGGAAGACACCTATTGGTCTAACAATTAAAACAACACAGGCAAATAAGATCAGTGAATTCCAGTTAAAGATAAGCTCAAGGTCGGATAAGTTTATGTTGGCTGACAGTAAAATAAAAAGTATGGAGATCAACAAAATACTGATCGTTTCTTTAAAATAAAAGACATCCTTTAAGCCAGGTAAATTCATGTTACCAAGAACCATACCCATAATTACCACGGCCAATAATCCGCTTTCATGAGCAAATAAATCTGCAAGAACAAATACACTTAGCACCAAGGCCAGGGAAACTACATTCAGCAAATAATGAGGAATCCATCGTTGTTTTAATGCCGTAGCAAAAGCATAGGCAGAAGTAAAACCGATTGAAAATCCTATAATAATAATTTTTCCAAATTCAATCAGGGTTTCTTTGGTATACTCGGTACCATGATCGCCCCCCAAACTAATGAATTCATATACCAAAACAGCGACCAAAGCGCCTATTGGATCTATTAAAATCCCTTCCCATTTTAAGATGGTCGAGATGTCTTTTTTTAGTGGTAAATTCCTTAAGATAGGCGTAATTACGGTCGGCCCGGTAACGATGATCAATGATGAAAACAAAAAGGATAAAGGCCAGTTGAGACCAATGATATAATGCGCCGCGATTCCCGCAGTAATCATAGTCATCAAAGACCCAAGGGTAATCAGTTTGTAAATAACGGGTCCCACACTTTTGATTTCCTCTTTCTTAAGTGTAAGCCCTCCTTCAAACAAGATAAGAGCAATAGAAAGAGACACAAAATTAAAAAGACTTTCTCCCGGGAACAATCCCATTTGACCATTCCATACGGGTTCAATCCATTTGTTTCCATCTGTAGAAAGCATGGTGGAAAACGGACCGACAAAAAGTCCGATGAGTATTAAAGGAAGGATGGCTGGTATTTTAAATTTCCATGCAACCCATTGGGCCAGAATTCCCAATATAATAATACCTGCAAGTTCGAGCATATACAATTTTTTTGATAGGCTAAAAATACTATTTTTATATGATTCAAACGGGTGTTGGATTTTCAATACGAAGAGTCCATGACAATTTATTAAAAATTGCCACCGTTTGAGTTTAATAAAATGTCTATGAATTTTGAACTTTGTACCGATTCACTGGAAGGAGCTATCATTGCCGGCAACTACGGATTTAAAAGCGTAGAATTATGTGCCGCGCTGTCTGTTGGCGGATTAACGCCTAATTATGGCTTGATCAAACAATGTGTTGAGAGCTCTGATGCCGCTATTCATGTCATGATTCGTCATCGGGAAGGTGGTTTTCAAGTGAATGATCAGGACATTCAGACCATGAAGATGGATATTGAAGCGGCAAAAGTAGCGGGTGCTCGGGGTGTTGTATTTGGTATTTTAAATGATGATAACAGCGTTTCGGAGCAAAACTTTGATTTACTGGAACTGGCGCACGGACTTGGATTAAAAGCTACTTTTCACAGGGCTTTTGATTTTGTTCCTGACTTTAGGAACGCTATAAAAAAGATTGTTGGTTTTGGCTTCGACCGACTGTTGACCTCAGGGTTGCAGGCAAAGGCTGAGAATGGCATTGCAGTTATTTCAGAGATTAAACAAAACTATGGAGATCGTTTGGAGGTGATTGCGGGAAGTGGCATCTCTAAGGAGAATGCTTTGAAATTTTCAGGTTCCGGGATCGATTATTTGCATTTTACCGCTAGAATACCTGATGCGGAAATCATTGAACTTGGAATGGGAAGACACATGATTACGGATCACGAAAAGATACAGTTGATCATTAATTTACCGTTTAATCATATTAACTAATAAGTGGGATTATTTTTAAGGCACTAATTCGTCATCGAATAGAATATTAGTTGGTCGGCTTCGTTTTAATTTGTAGATTCTTAACTTTTATGAAATACCTGTTATTTACTTTTTTGGTACTAGCGACTTTTTGGTCAAATAAACTGGCTTCTCAAAATCAGCACACGGAGACTGTTTTTTCAAATCAACCTATAAACTTTGAAGGAATGACCGGTTCGGATGCAGTCGCAAAACGTTTGCAAAAAGGCAGGTTGGTTTATAAAAGAATTCAGGTTCCTGAGTTTTCTGAAGGTTCTGATGTTGTGTTGAAGTTGGTTTTAAAATCTGCAGGAGATCGATGGGACAAAACGGGATCCTGTTTTGTTTTGGCAGATACCAGTTTGATTTCGGTACTGGATGTCTCGGAAGGCAGCAAAAAGTTCCCTAAAAAATCTGGACTCAATGAAGGTAATTTAGGTATCAAAGCAACAAATAAGTATGTACCGGTTATTGAATTGTTACGATTCATTACACCTTTTGGTGTCGGTCATTTTAGTCAGGATGATAAGAGCCATAGAAAGCCCGTATACATTCCTGAATGGGAAGAAGAAGTTGTTTGGGAAGAAGATGTGTCACATTTACTGGAACTGGTTGATAACAATTTTATTATTGGTGTCTGGATCGATTCCTGGACAAAAGAAGGCTATCTGCTGGACCTGACGTTACATTATTCGAACAGACCCAATAAAAGGGTAAAAACAAAATCTTTGATAAATACCGTCAGCTATGTCAATGGACAATCATTACCCGAATTCTTTTCTGAAGGTGCTCTGAATCATACCTTCCGTTTTGATCAACCGGCAAGGAATGTCAAATTACATTATATAACATCCGGTCATGGAGGTCATTCTGGAGGAGATGAATTTAGTAAGAAGTCAAATCGTATTCGAATCGATGATGAATTGCTCTTGGATTTTACCCCTTGGAGAAATGATTGTGCTTCTTTTAGACGCTTCAACCCAAGCGCTGGTGTCTGGTTAAAAAAAGACTCTGCTGCGTATATTGATTTTGAAGCAAAAAAATACAAAGTCAAAGAAATTGAAGAAAGAATTGCTTCGTCAGATTTATCAAGAGCTAATTGGTGTCCCGGATCCAAAGTAGAGCCGATGGTAATTGAGCTGGGAGATATGAAACAAGGAGATCATAGTATCAATATTGATATTGAGGCATCCAAAGCAGCAAAAAACAAGTACAATCATTGGTTGGTATCGGCCTATCTTACCTACGATTAAACTTTTTGTTTAAACAATGATGCTGGTGCCTTTACTGGAAATGTTTTTACCCTGATCGAAAACAAAATCTATTCTTCCGACATTAACACCCCAGCACCCTACCTGATTTACCAACATGTTTTTATCATCTGCATTTTTTGTTACCGTAGGTTTTTTTAAGAATGTGTGGGTATGTCCGCCAATGATCAGGTCAATGTTTTTGGTTTTCCTGGCCAGCACCAGGTCGCTGATATGATCCGGGTTTCTCTTATAATAATACCCGAGATGAGATAAGCAAATCACCAGATCACAATTCTCTCTGGAACGAAGTATTTCACTCATGTCTTGAGCAATTTCTATAGGGTCCAGGTAGTTCGTCTCTTTAAAATTTACGGGGTCGACCAATCCATCAAGTTTGATTCCTATTCCAAATACACCAATTCGTATACCATCCTTGATAAAAACCTTGTACGGTTTTGTTCTGCCATCCATAATGGTGTTCTTAAAATCATAGTTAGCAATTAGAAAATCAAAACTGGCATGTGGTAATTGCTTTTCAAGACCCGCGATTCCATTGTCAAAATCATGATTGCCGATCGTAGAGGCATCATACCCTAATTTACTCATCATTTTAAATTCAATCTCTCCACCGAAATAATTGAAATAAGGGGTGCCTTGAAAAATATCTCCGGCATCAAACAAGAGGGTATTCGGATTTTCTGCACGAATGCTTTCAATCAACGAGGATCGTCTGGCAACACCACCCAGATTTGGATATTTTGAATGTTTGGTCGGAAAGACTTCTATATGACTGTGCACATCGTTTGTGTGCAGTATGCTAATTGTTTTTTCTTTTTCGACATCACAAGACTGAAAGGGAACTGCCCCTAATCCAACAAGAGAACCTGTCGCTAAACTGTTTTTTAAAAATTTTCTCCTTTTCATTTAATCTATTTGTACAAATCTGTTATCTAATGAAGCGTGCAAGGTATCTTGCTGTTTTAAATTTCCTATCAATGCATCACGGACTTTGAAACTGGATGTATATAAGGACAGTGGTTGGGTGAAAAACGACATGTTATCACCTCCATGCTGCAGGTAGTCATGCGTAAGTACCCAATATTTTTTCGTGACATCAAAGTTTTGACCCTGAATTTTGATATGCACCAAGGCACCATTTTTTAAACTAATTCTCAGGCCTGAAATGGGGTGGGCCTGTTTTCTTGAAGCCAAATAATCAAAAAGAAGCTGTACCGTCGATCCTGGTAATTCAACTACGACCAATTTGTTTTCAAAAGGCATTAAGGTGAAAATATCTTCCACTTTCACATTCCCTTTTGGAATCATGGTTCTGATTCCTCCATAATTAAACAGTGCAAAATCTATATGTTTATTTTTTTCTTTAAAAAAGACAGTATCAACTGCAAGATAGCAGGCATCGGCATAAAAATTTCCTAAAGAACTTTCTAATGGAGATTCTTCCCGTGATAAGGACTGAGGATTATAACTCAGGACTTCGTTGATTTTGCTCTGCAGGGAATCGTGATATGGCTGTATTTCCTTTAAAATAGCAGGGTTTGGCTCCAATTCATCTCCAATTTTAATCTGATTGCCTCGAATAGTTTTAAGCTCACTGTTTTTTTCTTTACAGGAAACTACGATTTTGTTTAATAATAATGAAATCACTATTAATACTATTATTTTATATAGTTTTGTCTGCATAATTTTGGTGAATGGGACTATTGAATTTAAAGATCACAACTGCGCATAAATTTATAAAAAAACAACGGAAGGCGCATGGTTCGAATCGGGATTTTGATCTGAAGTCAATTAGACGTGTGGGACTGCTGTCAGAGTTGTCTTTGATTCAGACATATGACTTTACGAAAAGGTTGTGTGAAGGCCTGGGTATAAGAAAGGAAGACCTGAAAGTTTTTCTTTATGACACTGAAGGAAGCGGTTCTGCACCAGAGTTTTATGGAATGTGTGATGAAAAAAGTTTTGGATACAGGGCAAAAATTAAATCTGAAGCCTTAAACAAATTTGTGCAAAGAGAATTTGATCTGTTGATTAATTATTGCGATCCTCAGCTTTTGTATCCGAGAGTGATTATGCTCAAGTCAAAGGCACATTTGCTTGCAGGATTTGAAGATGAGGCTAATTTCTTTAATGATATTTCGGTAAAAACACCAGGAAATGATATTGACACTTTCAATGCAGAACTTGTCAAATATTTACAAATTTTAAAACTGATCGAGTAAAGTAATACGATTGAAATGCAAATGGAACAATTAAAAGGCACAGGTGTGGCATTGATAACACCTTTTACTTCAAATAATGAAATTGATGTAAAAGCGCTGGAAAATCTGGTGAATTATCAGATTGAGAATGGTGTTGATTATTTAGTTGTGTTGGGCACAACAGGTGAAACAGCCACATTGAGCAAAGAGGAAAAAGAATTTTTAAAGGCGAAGGTAATTGAATTTAACAAGGGGCGATTGCCGCTGGTTATTGGGATAGGAGGAAATAACACCTTGGATATAGCTACGGAATTAAGATCTGGTAATCTGGATGGGTTTTCGGCTGTTTTATCGGTATCCCCTTATTATAACAAGCCTTCTCAAGAAGGAATTTATCAGCATTATAAGATCATTGCAGAGGCAAGTCCCCTGCCTGTTGTTTTATACAATGTGCCGCCACGAACCGGTAGTAATGTTCTGCCGGAAACCGTTTTTCGCCTGGCGGAGGATTGTACCAATATCATTGGTATAAAAGAAGCTGCCGGAGATTTTGATCAGGTACTTGAATTGTTGAAAAATAAAAGAGATGATTTTCTGGTCATTTCAGGAGAAGATAAACTGGCACTCCCATTGGTTTTAGCAGGTGGTGCTGGGGTTATATCAGTAATTGGTCAGGCTTTGCCCAAAGAATTTTCCGAGATGATACGATTAGGATTAACAGGTCAATGTCAAAATGCATACAAACTGTATTATGCCTTAAGTGAGAGTATTGATTTAATTTTTTCAGAAGGAAATCCATCTGGGGTTAAATCGATGCTTGAATCCCTTAAAATTTCTTCTCAACATGTGAGATTACCATTGGTAGAAGTATCCACTGATTTGCAACAAAAAATTAATACCTTTGTAATTGATTTTAAAAACAGATAAAAATGGTTTCAGGCATTATAGAAAAAGCATTAAATCATCAGATTCAAATTGAAGCTGAATCTTCTCAAATATATTTAGCAATGGCCTCCTGGGCTGAGATTCAGGGTTTTGAGGGTGTAGCATCTTTTATGTATGCGCATTCAGATGAAGAGAGAATGCATATGCTTAAATTAGTGAAATTTATTAATGAAAGAGGTGGTCATGCCCAGATAAGTGCCTTGGTGAAGCCGCCAGTGTCATTTGGATCCTTCAAGGAAATGTTTCAAACACTTTTTGACCATGAAGTAATGGTATCCCAAAAGATCAATGACCTAGTGGACATTACTTTAAAAGAGAAGGATTATGCCACGCATAACTTCCTTCAATGGTATGTAGCAGAACAGATTGAAGAAGAGGCACTTGCCAGAAACATTTTGGATAAGATCAATCTTATTGGAGATGATAAAGGAGGCTTGTACTTGTTCGATAATGATGTTAAATTGCTCGTAGGAAATCAAGCTGAAGAACCTCAATAACAGGTAGCAGGTTTTATTTTTTAATTAGTTCGCTAAAAGTCAATTATTTATGAGTTTTAGCGAATAATAGATGTATGCCTAAAATATTTTTTCAAATTCCATTTTAAAAGAGTAATTTTGCCAGATGCAAAAATTGAAGAAGTTAGCGTTTATACTAGCCCTTACCATGATCCTTGGTTCATGTGGTGAATACCAGAAAGTTTTGAACAAGGGGAAGAATACTGAAAAGTACCAGTTGGCTGTAAAAATGTATGAGGATAAGGAATATAAAAAAGCGATTTCATTGTTCGAAAAAATTATGGGGCCTTATGCGAATAAGCCTCAGATGGAAAGAATTCAGTATATGATTTCAGACTGTTATTTTCAGACGGAAAATTATGCAATGTCTTCTTATTACTTCACCAAGTTTATAACGAATTATCCTGAAAGTACAAAGGTGCAAGAAGCTGCTTATTTAAGTGCAAAGAGTTATTATTTAGCATCTCCAGTATATAGTAGAGATCAGGAAGATACCTATAAGGCATTAACAGCTTATCAGGGTTTCATTGATAAATATCCAAAATCAGAACTGATTGAAGAAGCGAATAAAGATTATGCTGAACTAAATAGGAAGTTAGAGTTTAAAGACTTTGAAGTGGCGAGATTGTATTATCACAGAGAAAAGTATGCTTCTGCTATTCAAGCCTTTGAAACTTTTAACGAAGATCATTTAGGATCTCAATACAAGGAAGAGACATTTTATTACAGCTTTAAATCTGCCTATGAATTAGGAATGCAAAGTGTGCTTTCTAAGAAAGAAGAACGATTAAATGAGGCCGTTTTATCCTACGAAAAGTTTAAGAAGACTTTTCCTGAATCTGAAAAGATGAAAGAAGTGGATAATTTAGGAGAAAAATTGCAGGAAGAATTGAATAAAACGAGAGAATCACTATCAACAATATCACAAAAATAATTAACTGATGAAAGATTACAAAAACACTGAAGCTCCAGAAAGCACGATTACTTTTGACAAGATCAAAATCGAAGCGCCAACTCAGAATATCTATAAGGCGATTGCAATCATGTCAAAAAGAGCATCTCAGGTTAATGAGGATTTGAAAAGTGAATTGATTGACAAATTAGAAGAATTTGCCACTTTTAATGACAGTCTTGAGGAAGTATTTGAAAATAAAGAACAAATAGAAGTGTCACGTTTCTATGAGCGTCTGCCAAAGCCAACTGCCATTGCAGTTCAGGAGTGGTTGGATGAAGAAATTTTCTATAGAACTCCAGAAATTAACAACGATAATTTAGACTAATTATGTCTGTATTAAGCGGTAAGAAAATCCTTTTAGGAGTTACTGCTGGGATTGCCGCGTATAAAACTTCTTATCTGGTAAGGCATTTTATTAAAGCTGGGGCATCCGTGCAAGTTGTGATGACACCTGCTGCCAAAGATTTTGTGACCCCGCTTACCTTGTCGACCCTATCTAAAAACCCGGTTCATTCTACCTTTTATGATAAGAATGAAGAGAATGAATTATGGAATAACCATGTTGACTTAGCACTGTGGGCTGATCTCATGGTGATGGCACCATTAACGGCAAATACACTGGCTAAAATGGCTGAAGGAATTTGTGATAATCTTTTGCTGGCCACTTATTTATCGGCAAAATCTACTGTTTATTTTGCGCCGGCCATGGATTTAGACATGTACCAGCACGAAACAACTTCAGGAAACATCTCTACGCTTGAAAAAAGAGGAAATGTATTTATTCCTCCTTCATATGGTGAATTGGCAAGTGGTTTGGAAGGCGAAGGAAGAATGGCAGAACCCGAAGAAATTGTTGATTTTATTGAAAAACATCTTCTTGAAAATGCGCCTCTGCACGGAAAGAAAGTGTTGATTACAGCAGGCCCTACTTATGAGGCCATAGATCCGGTGCGATTTATTGGAAACCATTCCTCCGGTAAAATGGGTTTTGAACTTGCAAAGGCAGCTGCAAAATTAGGAGCCGATGTTATATTGATCTCTGGTCCGAGTTATGAACAAGTAAATCAAGGTAATATTGAGCGGCATAATGTAGTTAGTGCTGATCAAATGTATGAAGCAACGCACTCCCATTTCCAGGAAAGTGACATCGCTATCTTTTCCGCGGCCGTTTCAGATTTTACGCCAAAAGTTGTATCTTCTCAGAAAATAAAAAAGAAAGAAAGTAAGCTGGAAATTGCTTTGGTCCCGACCAAAGATATTTTAGCTTCTGTTGGTGAGATAAAAAAGAATCAGTACTTAGTTGGTTTTGCACTGGAAACAGAGAATGAAGTTGAAAATGCTAAAAAAAAGATCGCCGCGAAAAATCTTGATTTGATCGTCTTAAATTCACTTCAGGATAAAGGTGCAGGGTTTAAATCAGATACCAATAAAGTCACATTGATCGATAAAAAAGGTGGTACTCAAGGTTTTGATCTAAAATCAAAACAGGAGGTAGCCGCTGATATTTTTAATGAGATATTAAAGAACATAGATGCCTAAGTTTACATTAATTATCGTATTATTTTTTGGATTGAATCTTAGCGCCCAAGAGCTGAATTGTGTTGTATTTATCAATCATGCGGAAATAGGAGTTTCAAATAAAAAGATATTTGATACCATGCAGAATGATATTTTCGAGTACATGAACAATACCAAATGGACTACTTCTGCATATAAGACCCACGAAAGAATCGATTGTTCTATTACGATAAACATCCTGGAAGCCGTATCGGCCAGTAGTTTCAGAGGAAGTTTGCAATTACAGATTTCAAGACCGGTTTTTAATTCTACCTACACAACATCTATCTTAAACTTTAATGATAACAATATCTCCTTCCAATATGAGGAATTTCAGCCATTGGTCTATAACGAGAACAACTTTGATTCAAACCTGGTGTCAATTTTAACCTTTTATGCCTATACTATTTTAGGTTATCAGGGTGATACTTTTGGGTATAAGGGTGGTGAAAACTTCTTTAAACTTGCTGAAAGCGTTGTGAACGTTGCTCAACAAGGAGGTGGCGTTGGTTGGAATAGAATTGATGGTAATTATACACGATACCAATTAAATGAGAACTTGTTATCACCTGTCTATGAACAATACAGAAAAACCATGTACGAGTACCATATTTTAGGATTGGACAGAATGGTTGATAATTCCCGAGATGCCAAGGAAGTGATGGCCAGATCTATTGAAGGCCTTCAGAATCTGTACAATGACAGACCCAATACTTTTTTGATCAGGGTATTCTTTGATACCAAGGGCGATGAGATTGTAGATGTATTTGCTGATGGCCCGCGAATAGATACCCAAAAGCTCAGAGATGTGCTGTCCAGAATTTACCCTTCATTTGATGAAAAATGGAAGGAAATTAAGATTTAACCACAAGCTGCTTTTTGTTGGTTTTTATTTAAGTTTGTTTTCAATAAAAATGATTATTTCTAAGAATATATGCTGGTATCCTTATCCATAAAAAATTATGCTTTAATAGAGAATTTAAAAGTTGATTTTAAAGATCGTCTCTCAATTATAACAGGCGAAACTGGTGCTGGAAAGTCTATACTGATGGGAGGTTTGGCGCTGGTATTGGGGAAAAGGGCTGATAGTAGTTTGGTATATGATAAGGTAAAGAAATGTGTTATTGAAGCTGAATTTCAAGTGGCATCCTATCAATTGGAGTCTTTTTTTGAATTGAATGATCTTGATTATGACCCTTGGGTCATCATCAGAAGGGAAATACTGCCCAACGGTAAATCACGGGCATTTGTAAATGATACGCCCACCAATTTATCGGTATTAAATGCATTGACCAGTCAGTTAATCGATATTCATTCTCAGCATGAAACCCTTCAATTATCAGATATGGGATATCAATTTCATATCATTGATGCACTTGCGAATAACGGCTCTCTTTTACATGATTATGATGGATCATTTAGAGCATACAAAGATCTTTTAAAGGAATTGCGGGCTTTTGAAGAGAAGCAGCAGCTGGCAAAAAAAGAATATGACTACAATGTATTTCTTTGGGAAGAATTAGACAGCGCTCAGCTGAAAACGGGTGAGTTAGAAGAGCTGGAAGAAGATCTTGAAAAGTTATCTCATGTTGAAGAAATTAAATTGGGTCTGTCTGCCATTCTTAGCATATCTGAGCAAGAATCTTTAGGAGCTTTAAACCAGCTTACTGAAATAGATCATCATTTGTCAAAGATTCATTCCTTCAGCAGCTCCTATGGGAGTATGTCAGAAAGGATGCAAAGTCTTTTTATTGAGTTTAAAGATTTACTGAGCGATATTGCTTCTGAAAATGACCAATTGGTTTATGACCCTGCAACACTGGAAAATGTAGAGAACCGGTTGCAAACGTTGTATGGCCTTCAAAAGAAACATGGGGTCAGTACTGTTGAAGAATTGCTGTTGATCAAAGATGCCTATCATGCAAAAATAACAGTGGTTGAGAATGCCGATGAGACCTTGGCAGAAACCATCGCGAATATTGAAAAAGCGAAGGGAACGCTGAATGAATTAAGTAGGCGCTTACATAAAAGGAGAAAAGAGGCGATTCCTGAGTTTACAGCTCAGATTGAAGATGCCTTGCAGAATCTTGAAATGAAGAATACCCGATTTAAAGTGAATTTGACGGCAAGTGAGGATTTTTTGAGCAATGGAAAAGACCAGCTCGAATTTTTGATGTCATCTGACAAAGGCAAATCTTTTAAAAAGGTGAAAAAGGTGGCTTCAGGAGGAGAGATGTCCAGAATGATGTTGGCCGTTAAGTGGATTCTTTCGCAATACTCGAATCTGCCAGCCATCATTTTTGATGAAATTGATACAGGTGTTTCCGGTGAAGTGTCCAACCGTATTGCAGATGTAATGCTGGCTATGAGTCAAAATATGCAAGTAATAACCATCACACATTTACCTCAGGTAGCGGCGAAAGGACATCACCATTATAAAGTGTTTAAAGAAGATTCCAAAGGAAGCGTTTCTTCAAATATTAAATTAATGAACCGAGATGAGCGATTGGTGGAGTTGGCAGAGATGCTTGGAGGAAGTAAGATCACTGATTCGGCTCTGGCACATGCCAAGCAGCTTTTGTCTTGAAATGACATATTAAAATAAACTAGTAACTTTACCGAGGTTATTTTTTTAGAGATAACCTTGATTTAAAAAACAATTAATTAAACAATAACATATGTACAATCTATTAAAAGGAAAAAAAGGAATCATTTTTGGAGCTTTGAATGAAGATTCAATTGCCTGGAAAGTAGCAGAAAGAGCACATGAAGAAGGAGCTACATTTGTATTGACAAATGCGCCTATCGCTATGCGAATGGGTGCGATTAATCAATTGGCCAAAGACACAGGTTCAGAAATTATTCCTGCTGATGCAACTTCGATGGAAGATTTAGAAGCATTGGTAGACAAATCCATGGAAATATTAGGAGGGAAAATAGACTTTGTATTGCATTCAATTGGTATGTCCATCAATGTTAGAAAAGGCAAGCATTATACTCAATCGAATTATGATTTCACACATAAAGGTTTTGATGTTTCAGCACTGTCTTTCCACAGGGTGATGAATGTGCTTTACAATAAAAATGCCATGAGCGAATGGGGTTCTATTGTTGCCTTGACGTATATGGCAGCCCAAAGAGTATTTCCTGACTACAACGACATGGCAGACAATAAAGCGTATTTGGAGTCAATTGCGAGAAGTTTTGGATATTTCTTCGGACGTGACCACAAAGTAAGGGTAAATACAATTTCTCAATCCCCAACACCAACAACAGCGGGTAGTGGGGTTAAAGGATTTGGCGGATTCTTAAGTTATGCTGAGAAAATGTCTCCCTTAGGGAATGCTACGGCGCTTGAATGCGCTGATTATACCTTGACTCTTTTTTCTGATCTTACTAAAAAAGTAACATTGCAAAACTTATTCCATGACGGAGGGTTCTCAAATATGGGAATTAGTGATGTGATCATGGATGGATTTATGGACGGAGACGAATCCTAACAAAATCAGTGAATCAAAATTAAGGATCGGGAAAGTTGTGCGTCTGTCATAAATTTCCCGATTTTGTTTTAAATTAGTACCAGAAACAATTCTGTATTGCGTTTTTCCATCATTATTCCCGTATACAACAGGCCTGAAGAGTTAGAAGAACTACTTCAAAGTATCTGTGCCCAAACTGGGGAGCATGATTTTGAAGTAATCGTTATAGATGATGGTTCTGATAAAAGAAGCAATGTGCTCGTGTCAAATTATGAGACCCAAATAGATATAAAGTACTGCTTCAAGAAAAACTCAGGACCTGGTGACAGCCGTAATTATGGTATGAAGCGCGCGTCAGGCACGTATTTTATTATGCTTGACTCTGACTGCATGCTCCCTGAAAATTACCTCTCCATCGTTAATGATTCTCTGAAAGCTGGATATGTTGATGCCTATGGAGGTAGAGATGAGGCTCATGAATCGTTCAGTTCGTGGCAGAAAGCCGTAAACTATAGTATGACCTCCCTTTTAACAACCGGGGGATTGAGAAGCAAAGAATCGGATAATAATAAGTTTCAGCTCAGGAGTTTCAATCTCGGTATATCTAAGAAAGCGTTTGTTGTTACAGGTGGCTTTTCAAAACAAAGAATAGGAGAAGACATCGATTTAAATTACAAACTGTTGGAAAAAGACTGTTCAACGAAGTTAATAGACGATGCTTTTGTATATCACAAGCGCCGCACCTCTCTCGGTGCCTTTTATAAGCAAACCAGAAATTTCGGTGCTGCAAGACCCATTCTTAGTAAAATGCACCCGGGATCTGCTAAGTTTAGTTACTGGCTTCCATCCTTATTTGTACTTGGATTCATGTTGTCCATTTTAATGTCCTTTACAGGAATGCTGCTGGGTATCTATGTATATAGCTTCTATTTTGTGTGTATTATTATTGATTCATATATAAAAAATAAAAGTATTGCAGTTGGTTTTTTGAGCCTTCTTTCAAGTTTTACGCAATTTTTCGGATACGGTTTGGGATATTTAAGGACTGTATTTCGCTTGTATATTCAGCGAAAAGAACCCAGAGATGCCTTTCCTGGGATGTTTGCATAAACACAACAAATGAAATCGATGTGACGTTCAATGAACCTTGAATTTTCTTATTTTTAGACGAAAGAATTTTACGACATGAATTATGCAGAAAATATTTTAGCAACCATTGGGAATACTCCTTTGGTCAAATTAAATTCCATTGTTGAAGAAGTAGATGCTCTGGTACTCGCCAAGGTTGAAACATTTAATCCTGGTAATTCGGTAAAGGATCGCATGGCTTTAAAGATGATTGAAGATGCAGAGGCTTCAGGATTGTTGCAGCCAGGAGGGACCATTATTGAGGGTACTTCGGGGAATACCGGAATGGGCCTGGCAATAGCAGCTAACATTAAGGGCTATAAATGCATTTTTGTAATTGCCGACAAACAATCTAAAGAGAAAATAGATATTCTCAGGGCCTTGGGAGCAGAAGTGGTGGTTTGTCCGACGCATGTTGATCCGGATGATCCAAGATCTTACTATTCAGTTTCTAAACGATTGTCTGAGGAAACTCCGAATTCATGGTATGCGCTTCAATATGATAATCTTTCAAATACTGCGGCACATTATGAAAGTACCGGACCTGAGATTTGGGAACAGACCGATGGTAAGGTAACCCACTTTGTTGTTGGTGTCGGAACGGGAGGAACGATTTCAGGAGTGGGAAAATATTTAAAAGAAAAGAATCCCGATATTAAAATTTGGGGTATAGACACCTATGGTTCGGTATTTAAAAAGTACCATGAGACCGGCGTTTTTGATCAAAATGAGATTTATTCCTATATCACAGAAGGGATCGGTGAAGATATATTGCCGAAGAATGTGGATTTTGATATTATAGATGGCTTTGAGAAGGTCACTGATAAAGATGGTGCAGTTTATACTCGAAAACTGGCTCGGGAAGAAGGTATTTTTGTCGGCAATTCAGCAGGTTCGGCAATCAAAGGATTGATACAGCTAAAGAAACATTTCAAACCAGATGACGTGGTAGTAGTCTTGTTTCATGACCATGGCAGCAGGTATGTGGGTAAAATGTTTAATGATGACTGGATGCGGGAGAGAGGATTTTTGGATGAAAAGATTAAAGTTGCGGCAGATTTGTTGCGAGGAGAAAGTGAGCGTGAGTTGATTTCTGTAAAAACGGAAGAGTTGGTGTCACATGCCATTGAACGCATGAGAAAATATGAAATTTCCCAGTTGCCTGTTAAGGATGCAGATGGTTTTGTAGGATCTTTGGACGAGAGTCAATTATTCAGACTGTATTTTAAGGACAAGGATATCGCAGATAAGCCCATTAAAGATATTATGAGTAAACCCTATCCAATTGTCAATAAAAACGTGACTATTGAAAAGATTTCGGCCTTGATAAACAAGGATAATCAGGCAGTGATTGTTGATTTAGGTGCTGAGCATTTTCAAATGATTACCAGGCACGATATTATTAGAGTAATACATTAAATAAACCATTGGTTAAAGCTCCTATTGAAAAACAGAATTCGTTCTAATTGTAATCCGGATACCAGTTTCTCAATCTGACTTCGATGTCTTGGTCATTTTTATTGACCAGAGATCTGAAAACTTCTGTATCGCTCATATCTGGTTTTCCTCTGTAATGATACGGATATACAATGGCAGGTTTGAAATCTAAAACCGCACTGGCTGCCTCATTTACATCCATAGTATAGGGTAAGTTCATACAAACAAAAGCAATATCTATATTCTGTAAATTGCGCATCTCATCAATTCCAGCAGTATCACCTGAGATATATACTTTTTTCTTTCCCATTTCTAAGACATAGCCGTTTCCTCTGCCTTTTGTATGTTTAGCGTCTGCCGATTCAGGAAGGTTGTACATGGGCAAAGCCTTTATATGTATATCAAATAACTTCATGCTTTCGTCATTTCCTACTATTTTTATCTGCGCTTTGTATTTTTCTGAAATCTTATCAGCAACTGCCTGAGGTGCGATGATTGTTACACCTTCGGCCTTAACCGCATCTAAGGTCCCTTCGTTCAGGTGGTCACCATGGATGTCCGTGATCATGATAAGATCCGGTGCAGCAATTCCGGAAAAGGCATTTGCGCCTCCATAAGGATCTATATAGATCACTTTATCATTATAGGTTAGGACCAGTGTTCCGTGAAGAACGGGTTGAACGGTCAGTTCTCCATTGGAGGTCTCAAAGGTATCAGCTTCAGGTCTTTGGGAATAAACAAAAACAGTAAATAAAACTGTGAAAATGCTAAGAATGGATTTGTGTAACAAGCGGTTCATAGGTTTTTAGTTTAGGAGAATATTTTTTTAACTTCAATCTTTAAATAAGAAATAGCAGCACTTGTAGGACCGTCATTTTTACCCAGATTACTCAAGATATCTTCTCTTAGTTGTTCTGCGGTTTCGATCTCTTTTTTAGCTGCAGTTGTTCGGATTATTTTTACAATCAGGTTTTTTGATGTGACCACCGCTTTCCATGCTGTTTCAGAAACATAGATTTGCTGGGCAAGATTGTGCTCGAATTCTTGTTCAACAATTCCAATTAACTTATGACTATATTTTTCAGGATCTTTTCCAGTAGGCTTGACTCTGATCAATAGTTTGTTTAAGGAGATACGTTCTAAAAAGAGGGTTAATCGCTCAAAAGCCTGTAACCTTAGAGGCAAGGCTTGTTTGTTGTTTTCTTTTCTAAGCAGAAAATTACGTCTCTTATTTTCATTTTCCATATGGCTTTTAAAAAAATAAGCAGCAACCAATCCGGTAACAACAGCCGGCAGGGTATAAGCGAGTAATTCAATAATTTTAGTCAGGTCCATTTTTTTATTTTTGTTTTCAAATATAGCTTATGTAACTATAATTACAAAGCGATGTTTAGATGATAATTGTCACATTAATTGGTAACTTATGATACTAAATTTGGTGTAAATTAACAGGCGCAAAAAATCTAAATACAGGTTCGTTTATTACTCACTTTAAATATTTAACTTTTAGATACAGCGACACAAATTTAATCATTATGATACACAAATCAATCAAACTATTTTTAATCCTACTAAGCAGTGTGGCTATGGCACAAACCGGTCATCTTATGCAGGGGGTAGGTGCGGTAAATATGTCTATGGGTGGCGCTGCCACGGCACAACCGCTGGATATTAGTGGCGCAATGCAATGGAACCCGGCATCATTGTCAGTTTTTGACGGATCGATATTGAAATTTGATATAGGAGCATTTGAAGGTGTTCCTGAACTCTCATCATCACTTCCTCCGGGAATGCTGGGCGAAGGTGCACCAGGAACCTATGGAGCTGATAAGTCTGAATTAGGGTACTCACCAATGCCGGCCTTGGCTTTTGCCTGGGGAAAGGCGGATTCGAAACATACCTTTGGTGTATCTGCCTTTGGAATAAGTGGTTTTGGGGTTGATTTTCCTCAGGAAACCAATTTACCTGTAGGATCAGATGGTATGCCAAATCCAAATTGGGATCCTACTGATTCTAATGCGATTCTATACCCTCAAAATCTGATGGGTTTCGGAAATTTGCATTCTGAGTATATGCTGTTGCAGGTTGGTTTTACCTGGGCGTATCGATTTACAGAAAAATTCTCCATTGGTTTACAACCGACATTTAATTATGCCTCATTGATCTTGGAACCTAATCCATTGTCGTCTCCAAGTCCAACTTTGGGCTACCCTTTAAGTGAATCTGCTTCAACAACAGGTTTTGGTGGTCAGATAGGGCTGTTCTATGATTCGCTGAATGGTTTTAAAATAGGAGCGTCTTACAAGAGTCCTCAGTACTTTAGTGAATTTGACTTTAAAAATAATTATTTGGATGGTTCTTCTGCTCCAAATGTTGCTTTTACCATGAATTATCCTGCCATTTATTCTGTAGGTCTTGGGTATTCCAAGGGAATTGTAGATATCGCGGTCGATTATCGCTATGTAGATTATGAAAGTACAGAAGGATTTGAAGATTATGGATGGGCGATTGCTGAATCAGGTCCCGGAGCAGGATTTCCGACGGGAGCCGTTAGTGGTTTTGGATGGCAAAATATGTCAGTCGTTTCTGCGGGTCTTCAATTAAAGGCCATCGAGAGGTTACCTTTACGTTTCGGTTATACCTATAGTTCTAATCCTATTCAAGATGAGTTGGCTTTCTTTTCTACTCCGGCAACAGCAATTATAGCCCATGCCTTCCAGTTTGGTTTGAGTTATGAATTTACCGATAATTTTAGAATGGATGCTGTATATCATTATGGTATGAGTGACGGTAAAACAAGTGGTAATTTATTGAGTCCTGTTCCGGTAGAATTTGGCGGCCCATGGAATGCAGCAGTGAATCCACTTGGAAAAATTCCTGGATCAGAAGTAGCTTATGAAATGACAACCCAAATGTTTATGCTGGGCTTAAATTTCAATTTAAAAGGTAAAGATACTGATGGAGACGGGGTCAAGGATAAAGATGATATGTGTCCTGAAGTTGCTGGTTTAGAGCAATTTAATGGCTGTCCTGATACAGATGGTGATGGTATCCAGGATTCTGAAGATAAGTGTCCGAATGAAGCAGGCCTGGCTAAGTTTAATGGTTGTCCTGATACCGATGGTGATGGTTTTCCAGATAAAGAAGATATGTGTCCTGAGGTAGCTGGTTTAGAGCAATTTAATGGTTGCCCGGATACAGATGGCGATGGTGTGATGGATTCAAAAGATGCATGTCCGAATGAAGCCGGCCCGATTGAAAATAGAGGTTGTCCGGTAGTTGATAGTGATGGTGACGGCGTTCCTGATGATCAGGACAATTGTCCGAATGTAGCAGGTGCAGTTGAAAATTCTGGTTGTCCTTTGGTAACACCTGAGGTTCAAAAAGAAATTACTGATTTGGCAAGAGCAATTTATTTTACGACGGGTGCAAATACATTTACAGATGAAACAGAAATTCGTTTAGAAGGAATTGACAAAATTTTGGCGGAATATCATACTTCAAAATTTGTAGTTGAAGGTCACACGGACAGCACAGGAAGCGACAAGATCAATAATGAATTGTCTCAAAAAAGAGCTGATGCGGTAAGAAACTATTTAATTGAGAATGGTTTTCCTGCTGAGAACATTGAAGCTAAAGGCTATGGTTCTTCAAAACCAATAGGAGACAATAAAACAAGTAAAGGACGTCAGGCCAATAGACGGGTTGAGATTTTCCTGAATAATTAAACTATTTTTAATCTTTAAAAACCGCTTTTTTAAGCGGTTTTTTTTTGACAAAATGTCAATAACTTTTATTGTTCTTGTTTAATATCCATTGTATTTTTGAACAAAACCCTAGATGTAGTGAGTAGTTATTTGGATGAGTTAAACGAGGCGCAAAAAGAAGCCGTTCTTCAACGAGAAGGGCCTATGATAATCATAGCAGGTGCAGGCTCCGGTAAAACAAGGGTGTTGACCTATAGGATAGCCCATTTGATGCAAAATGGTGTAGATCCATTTAATATCCTGTCATTGACTTTTACAAACAAGGCAGCACGCGAAATGAAAAGCAGAATAGCCGGGGTTGTAGGACCAAGTGAAGCTAAAAACCTTTGGATGGGGACCTTTCATAGTGTGTTTGCCCGAATTCTGAGAAGCGAGGCTGACAAGCTGGGATATCCGTCTAACTTTACAATTTATGACACCCAGGATTCGGTGCGATTGATTTCCTCGATTATTAAAGAATTACAGCTGGAAAAAGACAAGTACAAACCAAAACAAGTCTTGGGAAGGATCTCACAGTTTAAGAATAGTTTAATCACGGTAAGAGCTTATTATCAAAATCCCGAGGTCATGGAGGCCGACAAGGTTTCCGGCAGGCCAAAGATAGGATCCATTTATAAGGAATATGTAGATAGATGCTTTAAAGCTGGAGCGATGGATTTTGACGATTTATTGTTGAGAACAAATGAGTTGCTAACGAGATTTCCGGAAGTTCTCGCGAAGTATCAGGATCGGTTCAGGTATATTCTGGTGGATGAGTATCAGGATACAAATCATTCCCAATACCTCATCGTACGGGCTTTGGCTGACAGATACCAAAATATTTGTGTAGTGGGAGACGACAGTCAGAGTATCTATGCTTTTCGAGGGGCCAATATCCAGAATATTTTAAACTTTCAAAAGGACTATGACGATGTCAAGATCTTTAAACTTGAACAGAATTATAGATCCTCAAGTACGATTGTTCAGGCAGCGAATAGCGTTATTGACAAGAATAAAACCAAACTTGATAAAGAAATCTGGACATCCAATCATGAGGGTGAACTCATCAAAGTGATGAGAACTTTTTCAGAGGGTGACGAAGGGCGATTTGTTGCCAATTCTATTTTTGAGAATCAGATGCAAAAGCAATTGCCAAATGATAGCTTTACCGTTCTCTACAGAACAAATGCCCAATCGAGGGCCATTGAAGATGCACTGAGAAAAAAGAACATTAAGTATAAAATTTATGGAGGACTGTCTTTTTATCAGCGAAAAGAAATTAAAGATACCTTGGCTTATTTGCGTTTGCTGGTCAACCCCAGTGATGAAGAGGCATTTAAAAGAGTGATCAATTATCCGGCCAGAGGAATTGGACAGACAACTATTGATAGATTGGTAATCGCTGCCAATGAACATAAGATTTCAATTTTTGAGTTGCTGAGCCAGTTGGAAATGGTAACGATCAATATTAATTCAGGAATTCGCGCCAAACTCGTCAATTTCAGGGATATGATCAGGAGTTTTCAAATCGAGGCCCAAACGAAAAACGCCTTTGAGATGGCAGATCTGGTAGTAAAGAAAACCAGATTGATCAGAGATATAGAATCAGAAGGTACACCTGAGTCAGTGGCCAGAGTTGAAAATGTTCAGGAACTGATGAATGGAGTTAAAGATTTTATCGAAGAGCAAAAGCAAAAAGATGAAGATGCCTCTCTTGCTTTTTTTCTTGAGGATGTGGCCCTTGCCACCGATTTTGACAAAGAGAAAGATGATGTTCCAAGAGTGTCATTAATGACGATTCACCTGGCCAAAGGATTAGAGTTTCCCTATGTTTATATTGTAGGGCTGGAAGAAAATTTATTTCCTTCCGCCATGAGTATGAATACGAGGAGTGAAATAGAGGAAGAGCGACGTTTGTTTTATGTTGCGCTGACCAGGGCTGAAAAACAAGTTTATTTATCTTATGCACAATCGCGCTATCGCTGGGGCAAACTGATAGATTGTGAACCCAGTAGGTTTTTAGAAGAGGTGGACGAGAAATTCATCGATTATATCACGCCTAAGAAAGAACCAATGACTTCTAATAAATTTATTAATAAGGATATTTTTGGCATTCCGGAAAAGCAAAAGATACGGTTTAAAAAACCTGTTTCGAGGAAAGTGGAGAAGAATATAAAGAAACCTCCGATGAAACCTATGAAGGTGATGCCACCCAAAAACCTGAAGAAGGTAAGTAACCTTGGAGGATCACAGAATTTATTCGACAACAATCTGGTGAAGGGAAACATGGTGGAGCATGCCAAATTTGGACAGGGAGAAGTGCTTTCAGTGGAAGGCGCAGGAAATAGTAAAAAGGCTGAAATCCGTTTTGAATCTGGCGATACAAAGAAGTTATTATTGCAATTTGCCAAGTTGAAGATAATTGGTTAATTACTTGCCGAGGTCATCAAAATAATTGTTACTTTGCAGCTTATAAAAAATTTAATTAACACTTGATTTAAAGAATCGAAAGGATGGATTTAGAATATAATTCTGAAAGAGAGCATTTAATCATTCCGGAATACGGCAGACATATACAAAAACTTGTCAACCATTGCGTGAATCTGGAAGATAAGGAAGTGAGAAACACTATGGCGAAGGCCATTGTAAATGTGATGGGAAATATGCAACCTCATTTAAGAGATGTGCCAGATTTTCAGCATAAACTATGGGATCAGCTATTTATCATGTCTAATTATGAATTGGAAGTTGATACACCTTACCCAAAACCTGAAAAGGAAGTTTTGCAGGCTAAACCAAGCGCCATGGATTATCCAAAATCTGCTTCAAAATACCGATTTTACGGGAACAATATTCAAATCATGATTGATACTGCGCTTTCATGGGAAGAAGGAGAAATGAAGGACGCTTTGGTGTTTACCATTGCAAATCATATGAAAAAATGTTATTTAAACTGGAATAAAGACACCGTGGACGATGAGGTCATCTTTAGTCATTTGAGCGAATTATCAGGTGGTGCCTTGGTGCTAAATGACAAAGAGAAGCTTTCTGATTCAAAGGATTTATTGCGAAAAAAACCTACAAAAAACTACCAGAAAAGCAATCAAAAACAGGGTAAAAAGAATTACAGAAAAAGATAAATACTAAAATAATTTCGGCTAATGTCAATATTTAAAATTGAAGGAGGACATCGCCTGCAAGGTGAGATTGTTCCTCAAGGTGCTAAGAACGAAGCACTACAAATCGTTTGTGCAACGCTTCTAACAGCATCGAAAGTTACCATTAGCAATATACCTGACATTAGGGACGTCAATAAGTTGATTTTTATACTTGGTGAGTTAGGCGTAAAGATCGAAAAACTAGACCCAAATACCTATACATTTCAAGCGGATGCTATTGATTTAAATTACTTGGAATCACTTCAGTTTAAAAAGGATGGAAGTTCTTTAAGAGGTTCTATTATGATTGTAGGACCCTTGTTAACCAGATTTGGAAAAGGCTATATTCCAAGACCTGGTGGCGATAAGATCGGTCGAAGAAGACTGGATACCCACTTCGAAGGATTTATGAAGCTTGGTGCTAACTTCAGGTATAATCGAGAAGAATATTTTTACGGTGTTGAAGCTGAGGAACTTCATGGAACAGAAATGTTGTTGGATGAAGCTTCCGTTACCGGAACGGCGAATATATTGATGGCTGCAGTATTGGCCAAAGGAGAAACGATTATCTACAATGCTGCCTGTGAGCCTTATATTCAGCAATTGTGTAAAATGTTGGTGAGTATGGGGGCTGATATAGATGGTATCGGTTCTAATAGGTTGATCATTCAAGGAGTTACTGAGCTGGGTGGTTGCGAACACAGAATTCTGCCAGATATGATTGAGATTGGCAGTTGGATAGGAATGGCAGCCATGACTAAATCAGAGTTGACCATAAAGGATGTAAGTTGGAAAGATTTAGGACAGATTCCCAATGTTTTTAGAAGATTGGGTATTGACCTTCAACAGAAAAATGATGATATTTATATTCCAGCACAGGAAAGTTATGAAATCCAGGGTTATTTAGATGGTTCTATCTTGACTGTTTCAGATGCACCATGGCCAGGATTTACCCCGGACTTACTCAGTATAGTGCTGGTGGTTGCAACACAGGCTAAAGGATCTGTGTTAATCCATCAGAAAATGTTTGAGAGTCGATTGTTTTTTGTAGATAAATTAATAGACATGGGTGCGAAAGTCATCCTATGTGATCCGCACAGGGCAACCGTAATTGGTATGGATCATCAATCCAGCTTGAAAGCGACGACCATGAGTTCGCCAGATATCAGGGCAGGTATTTCCTTATTAATTGCCGCCTTATCTGCAAAAGGGACCAGTACTATTCACAATATTGACCAGATTGATCGAGGTTATGAAAACATCGATGAAAGGTTACGCTCTATAGGAGCCAAAATTGAAAGGATAGAAAACACCTTCTAGATAATCATCAAAGTTATTTTTTGTGACAATATGACACAATTAAACACTTGGCAAGTAATTTGCTTACCATGGTGTAAGAGGATAAAAATGTATTTATATGAGTAATCAAGAACATAAAGAACAAGACGTAGAAAAAGATATACAAAATCAGGACCTTGAGGGAAATCAGGTTTCTGATGAATCAACGGAAAATGGAGATACGGCTGAGGCTGACACTGCACCTGAGATGACGGAAGTAGAGAAATTGCAACTAGAGGTAGGGAAGGAGAAAGATAATTTTCTGAGGCTTTTTGCTGAATTTGAAAATTATAAAAAACGTACTTCAAAAGAGAGAATAGAATTGTTCAGTACGGCCAATAAGGAACTTATGACAGTTTTATTGCCAATATTGGACGATTTTGAAAGAGGTTTGAAGGAAATTGAAAAATCTTCTGACAAAGCCTTGCTCGAAGGAATGCAATTGATTTATAATAAGTTTAAAAATACCTTAAATCAAAAAGGATTGAAGGTGATGGAAGTAAAGCAGGGAGATGTATTTGATGCAGAGATTCACGAAGCTATTTCTCAAATTCCTGCACCATCAAAAAAGTTAAAAGGAAAAATTATTGATACCGTCGAAAAAGGATACAAACTAGGGGAAACAATCATTAGATTCCCGAAGGTGGTTCTAGGAAATTAATAGTATTGATCAATTAAAAGAGAGCACTTGTGAAGCAGGATTATTATGAAATATTAGGAGTTGAAAAGAACGCAACGTCTAATGAAATAAAAAAAGCCTATCGAAAAAAGGCAGTACAGAATCACCCGGATAAAAACCCTGGTGATAGCGCAGCTGAAGAGAGGTTCAAGCAGGCAGCTGAGGCTTATGAGATATTAAGCAGCCCGGAGAAAAAAGCGAAATACGATCAATACGGTCATGCTGCCTTTGAAAACGGCGGCGCCGGAGGCGGATTTGGCGGTATGAATATGGACGATATCTTTAGTCAGTTTGGAGATATTTTTGGGGGTCATTTCGGCGGCGGCTTTGGCGGTGGTTTTGGTGGTGGCGGTTCAAGACAGGCCAGGGTAAAAGGAAGCAACCTCAGAATTAGGGTGAAACTTGAATTGAAAGATATCCTGAACGGCGTAAGTAAAAAAGTCAAAGTAAAACGTCAGGTGAGAGCCGAAGGAGTCACCTATAATACCTGTTCGGCCTGTAACGGTCAGGGCAGCGTCATGAGGGTGACCAATACCATCTTAGGAAGGATGCAAACGGCTACAACTTGCCCTACATGTAAAGGTTCAGGTAAAACGGTGAACCACAGACCAAAAGGTGCAGATGCGAATGGATTAATTACCAAAGAGGAAACCGTTGAAATCGATATTCCAGCAGGGGTAACCGATGGTGTTCAGTTAAAGGTGTCAGGAAAAGGAAATGACGCTCCCGGAGATGGGATACCTGGAGATATTTTAGTTGTGATTCAGGAAGTTCAACATGAGAGATTAAAAAGAGAAGGTACCAACCTTCACTATGATCTTTATATTAGTTTTGCAGAGGCCGCTTTAGGTTCAAGTAAGGAAATTGATACTTTGACAGGCAAGGTTCGAATTAAAATTGAAGAAGGTACCCAAAGTGGAAAAATTCTTCGATTAAGAGGAAAAGGTTTGCCAAGCTTGGATCGATATGGCAATGGAGATATCTTAGTGCATTTGAATGTCTGGACTCCGAAAAAACTGTCAAAAGATCAAAAAGCGTTTTTTGAAAGTGTGAAAGATCATGAAAATTTTGTGCCGAATCCTTCGATTTCTGAAAAATCATTTTTCGAAAAAGTGAAGGATATGTTTTCATAACTTCGCAAGAATCAATTTATTATAAGGAAGAAATTGAAAATAATGAAATTTCTTAATGAAAATTTCATTATATTTGTTTTGCTGGATTTTAGAATTCAGTAACTTTTTCTTTTTCATAGCAATTTTCCCACTCTTTTAAGAGTGGGTTTTTTTATGGGCATTCTGTCAATCTTTTTTTTAAAATAAATTAACAATTTGATTAGGATATTATTCTAAATATTGTATTTTTACAGTCTTATTTATATTACTTTTATAGTAATATTCTTTTTCATAGCAATTTTCCCACTTTTGTTTACAAGAGTGGGATTTTTTTTTGAAAACTATATAAACTACTTTTGCCATTATAAAGTAAGCCATCTTATCGCTGCGTTTTTACACGTGGAGGAAAGTCCGGACACCATAGAGTAGCATAGCGGATAACATCCGTCCGCCGATATGAATCGGAGAGGACAAGTGCAACAGAAAGTATGTACAGTTCGGCTGTAGTGAAACCAGGTAAACTCTATGCGGTGCAATGCTATGTACATTGGAGATCCGATACTATCGGGAGAGAACTACTCGTTCGATTTCAAGGGGTGAGCAGCTAGAGTTGCAAAGTAATTTGTGGCCCAGATAAATGATGAGAGTCCGTCAATTGATGGATAACAGAATCCGGCTTATTGGCTTACTTTTTTTATTTTATGGAATTCGTAATTTGAGGTCAGATTTAGGGATACATTTTGTTGAATAATTAGAATTTCAACCTTTCTTTAAATATTGATAAATAGGATGCTATTTTCATTGAATATCTTATAAAATCACCTATATATTTTGTACTTTTGGGGACGAAAATTTTTAACCAGAACTAATTATTAGACTATTATGGCATTTGATGTTGATATGATTAAAAAGGTGTATGAGCGTATGGCTGAGCGTGTTGATAGCGCAAGAAGCATTGTAGGCAGACCATTGACCTTATCAGAAAAAATATTATACAACCATTTATGGGATGGACTTCCAAAGGAATCTTTTAAGAGAGGAACAGACTATGTTGATTTTGCTCCAGACAGGATTGCTTGTCAGGATGCCACAGCCCAGATGGCCTTATTGCAATTCATGCAGGCCGGAAAGAAAAAAGTGGCTGTGCCAACTACGGTGCATTGTGATCACTTGATTCAGGCAAAAATAGGAGCTGACAAGGATTTACAGGAAGCAATTAACACTTCTAGTGAAGTGTTTAACTTTCTGGCTTCTGTTTCGAATAAATATGGAATTGGTTTTTGGAAACCCGGTGCAGGAATAATTCATCAGGTAGTACTTGAAAATTATGCTTTCCCAGGTGGTATGATGATTGGAACAGATTCTCATACAGTAAATGCCGGTGGATTAGGAATGATTGCGATTGGTGTTGGAGGTGCTGATGCAGTGGATGTAATGGCGGATATGCCTTGGGAATTGAAATTTCCAAAATTAATCGGGGTAAAATTAACAGGAAAGCTGAGTGGCTGGACTGCTCCAAAGGATGTAATTCTTAAAGTAGCCGGTATCTTAACTGTAAAAGGGGGTACTGGAGCTATTGTTGAATATTTTGGAGAGGGTGCAAAAGCATTGTCAGCTACCGGTAAGGGGACCATATGTAATATGGGAGCTGAAATTGGAGCTACTACGTCGACCTTCGGATATGATGCTTCTATGGAAAGGTACCTGAGAGCGACAGATAGAGATGAAATTGCAGATGCAGCGAATGAAGTTGCTCCTTATTTAACAGGTGATGAAGAGGTATATGCGGAGCCTGAAAAGTATTTTGATCAGGTGATTGAAATTGATCTTTCAACCTTAAAGCCTCATTTGAACGGACCATTTACTCCGGACCTTGCAACAGAGGTAGGAGGTATGAATAAAAAAGCGGTGGCCAACGATTGGCCTTTAGATGTGGAATGGGGATTGATAGGTTCATGTACAAACTCTTCGTATGAAGATCTTTCGAGAGCTGCTTCTATTGCTAAGCAAGCCGTTGATAAGAAATTGGTTTCAAAGGCTGAGTTTGGAATTAATCCAGGATCAGAGCAGGTAAGATATACGGCAGAAAGAGATGGCTTACTCGAAATTTTTGAGGACCTGAATGCGAAAATATTTACCAACGCCTGTGGACCATGTATCGGACAATGGGCCAGAGCTGGTGCTGATGGTAAGCCAAAAAACACTATCGTTCATTCCTTCAATAGAAACTTTTCGAAAAGAGCTGACGGGAATCCTAATACCCATGCCTTTGTTGGTTCGCCAGAAATGGTAGCTGCCTTGGCTATTTCAGGTAAATTGGATTTTAATCCTTTAACAGATAAACTTGTGAATCAGGATGGAGAAGAGGTGATGTTTGATGAGCCGACAGGTTTTGAATTACCACCAAAAGGATTTGAAGTTGATGACCCAGGTTTTGTGGCGCCAATGGAAGATGGTTCAGGTATTAATGTGGTCGTGAATGTTGATTCTAAAAGATTACAGCTCTTGAATCCATTTAAGGCAATCGGGCATACGGTTGTGGGAGCAAAACTTTTGATAAAGGCTTTCGGAAAATGTACAACTGATCATATTTCTATGGCGGGCCCATGGTTGAGATTTAGAGGACACTTAGACAATATTTCAAATAACCTGTTAATCGGTGCAGTGAATGCCTTTAACATGGAGACGAATAGCGTGAAGAATCAATTAACAGGAGATTATATTCCTGTACCTGATGCAGCCAGAGCCTATAAGGCGGCTGATGTTTATTCTGTGGTAGTAGGTGATCATAATTATGGTGAAGGTTCGTCCAGAGAACATGCTGCAATGGAGCCAAGACATTTAGGTGTAGCAGCTGTTATTGTAAAGTCATTTGCAAGAATACATGAAACGAATTTAAAAAAGCAAGGAATGTTAGGCTTGACTTTTGCCAATGAGAATGATTATGACCTGATTCAGGAGAATGACACATTTAATTTTATCGATCTTGATCAGTTTGCTCCTGGTAAACAATTATCATTAGAGGTGGTTCATGATAACGGAAGTAAAGATCTTATCATGTTGAATCATACCTATAATCAGAATCAGATAGAATGGTATAATGAAGGTTCAGCCCTAAACTTGATTAAAAAACAAAATGCTTAACAGGCCACTGTTTTAGTTCATAAAGTTAAAGCTCCAACATCTGTTGGAGCTTTTTTTATAGACATTTTTAATAGAATCCTAAAAATATTGAGAAAAATATAAGAATAATTGACTTTTCTTGTAATAATCTTATTGTTTTTCGTCTAAGATGCAAATAGAACTGCTATGGGACGCATCTGGTATCTGGAAAACATCAACTTATTTAAAATTCTTTGTCCACATAAATATGGGGATTATAAGAAAGATCACAGCTATAATTTATACAACAATAAAGATTACATCTATTTCGAGGAAGACGCTGCGAGGAAGGTATATTTGATCGATAAGGGAAAGGTGAAAATAGGTTATTACACCGAAGATGGTAGAGAAGTTGTCAAGTCAATACTGACTCGGGGTGAAGTCTTTGGAGAAAAAGCCATACTTGGAATGGACAAAAGAAATGAATTTGCTGTTTCTCTTTCGGATAAAACCAGTATTTGCCCGATTGCTGTTCCAGTGCTTCATGAGCTAATGAAAGATAATCAAAAGTTTACACTGAAGGTATATAAGTTTATGAGTTTTAGAATACAGCGTCTGGAACGACGCCTCCAGATATTGATGTTTAAAGATACGGAAACAAGGTTGCTTGAATTTTTGACTGAACTGTGTGAAGACTATGGTTTTTGTTGTGAAAAGACGGGTAAAATGAAAATTAAACATCCTTATACGCAAAAAGATATTGCCAGTTTGATCGGGACTTCAAGACCTACACTGAATCTGATAATGAATAAATTGAAGGATCATAAAGTAATAGATTTCAGAAGAAATGAAATCCTTCTTTTAGAAGATTCCTTAGCCCCAGCCAGTTAAATACCACTTTTTAAATGTTGTTTTTAAGGTCTTGTATAAGTTAATTAATTAATTTATATAAATTATTTTATAATACTGACATACAAGGTATTAGTTTTTTTATTTTTTGAAAATTATTGTAAGTTAAATTAGTATGCATCGACTGATCAAGAAATTTTTAAAAAATACAACCCATGAAGATTGAAAGGATTAGTTCGGTACTTGCAGCACTCATTTTATTACAAACACTTTTTTTTAAATTTACGGCAGCGCCTGAGAGTGTTTATATTTTTGAGCAATTAGGTGCTGAGCCTTATGGTCGAATTGGAACAGGTGTTATAGAATTGATTGTTGCCGGATTATTGTTGTTCAAAAGAACTTCTTTGTTAGGAGGAATTCTAAGCATGGGAGTTATTAGTGGCGCTATATTTTCTCATATATTTGTACTTGGAATTGAAGTGCAGGAAGATGGTGGTTTATTATTTGGATTAGCACTTTTGGTTTTCGTTTTTAGTTTCATAACTGTTTGGACTCAGAAGGATACATTGATCAGTTTTATTGCCCTATACAAGAAGTAATTTTGCATTATTTATGAATTTCATTAAAAAGAATCTTTCCAATATACTATTCATTGGATTTATTATTTTCCTTTTTTCTCCCTATGGTTTGCCCGTAAGAGCTACGTTGATCAAGGGTGTCAGTTTGATTACTACCAGCGTATTTTCCATGGAGATAGATAAAAAGGAGCAAATCAAATTGGAGAACTATCAATGGCAGCTCAGAAAGATGTCAGGAGACTATATAGATTTTAGTCAATTTGAGAATAAGATTGTTGTGGTGAATTTTTGGGCAACCTGGTGCCCTCCCTGTGTTGCGGAAATGCCTAGTTTTCAAAAATTATATGATGCTTATGGTGATAAGGTGGTGTTTCTTTTCGTTGCCAACGATGAACCAGACAAGGTAGCGCGCTTTATCTCCGATCATGGATACGAATTACCTATCTACTATCAAGTAAGTAACAGACCCCCTGAAATGGATTCTAACTCCTTGCCGACAACCTATATAATTGATGCCACAGGTCGTATTGTAGCGAGTAAAGTAGGGGCGGCCAATTGGAATAGCTCGAAAGTGAGAAACTTATTGGAAAAAATTATTGAATAAAAAAAGGTTGACCTTGCGGCCAACCTTCTCCTTTCAAATAACTTATTAATGTGGATTAAAGTTGTTTTACCATTTTAACAGGTAATAAGTAGATTTCACCTTGTTTTCCAGGCTTGTGATTTACTTTTTTATAGTTTAGTTTTCTTTTCAAATAGGTTTCGAGCTGCGAGTTGTCAGAGTCAACCGACAATACGATTAGTTCTCTTTTTGAGTTCACTGTGAATAACACGTCGGCAGCATACTCCTCATCCAGCATCTCTTCCATAAAGTTGGATCCGATTAAATTTACCATTTCTACACGAAGCTCATCTGTTGGTTTAATTGGGTTAAGATTTGCAGCTGATACATTAAGTGTAAAAAGACCAAGGGCTAGAACGAAGATTTTTAAATTTTTCATAATTATATAATTTAGATTAGACAAATAGATTAGACATTTATACTTTTAAAGGACGGAAGAAATGCTATAATTGTTACATATGGAAATGTTAAAAATTCATGAATTAAGAAACATTTAACGTTCAACGCTGAAGTTGTGTGATTTCTTAAGATACCCTTAACATTGTAGTAAAAGTGTTGATAATCAGCTATGAGCACCATGCTATGCTCATCAAAAAAAAAGCTGTCCGAAGACAGCTTTACATTTTTAAATGTTAGATGGCTCTTATAATTGCTTAACCATCTTTACAGGTAATAAATAGATTTCACCATGTTTACTTGGTCTGTGATCTACTTTCTTATAATTTAATTTTCTTTTTAAATAACCTTCAAGTAAGTCATCGTCAGAATCAACTGAAAGAATAATAATTTCTTTGTTATTGTTCACGGTGAACAATGCTTCTGCACCTTGTTCGTCAGCCTGCATTTCATTCATATAATTAGAACCGATCAATTCGACAATTTCAATGCGTAATTCGTCAGTTGGTTTGATGGGGTTCATATTGGCTGCTGAAATATTTACAGTAAAAAGGCCAAGTGCAAGAATTAATAATTTTAAGTTTTTCATGATAGATAATTTAGATTAGACAAATAGATTAGACATTTATACTATTAAAGGACGGAACATTTAGGGTATTTGTTACATTCGATGATGTTAAATTTGCCTCAATTAAGAAACATTTAACTATTTAACGATTGAAATCAATTATTTATTAAGAATTGCTTAACAATTTTAACATATACGCAGTGAATAATGCTTATGATTATTGATAATTCAAATTATTGTGTAAAGTTTACACATTTAATAATGCAGCAGGAGATGTGGATGGAATCATTTAAGTCGTTTCTTTGCTTTTGTTAAGGATACTAAGAATCAATTCACATCCTTGTTTAATTTCATCCTCAGTTATGGTAAGCGGCGGTGTAATTCTTACAGCCTTTGCTTCATATAATAACCAAAATAGTAAGATACCATGTTTAAGGCCTTCCAGAATAAGATAATCCGCCAGTTCAGGTTCTTTAAGCAGTATAGCAAGCATTAATCCCTTTCCTCTTATTTCGATAATGCTATCGTGTACCAGTAAACTTCTGATCAAAGCCTCTTTCTTAGGAACAGCATCCATCAAAGTTGATGTAAAAAGGGTGCGGAGTGTGGCTTCTGCTGCAGCCGCAATTACAGGATGGCCACCAAAGGTGGTGATATGACCCAGTTTTGGATTTTCCGTAAGCTGTATCATCATTTCTTGTGATGAAATAAACGCCCCGATGGGCATGCCGCCACCGAGCCCTTTACCAGTAATTAGAATATCAGGGGAAACATCGAATTGTTCGAAGGCGAAAAAACTTCCGGTACGTCCTATTCCAGATTGAATTTCATCCAGGATTAATAGGGCGCCAACCGCTTCACAACGTTCCTTCACTCTTTTTAGGTACTTATTTTCGGGAACAATAAAGCCGGCACCGCCTTGTATTGTTTCCAGAATGACTGCCGCCGTGTTTTTAGTAATCTTATGAATATCTTCTTCATTGTTGAAATCAATAAAAGAGGATCCCGGAACCAAAGGGCGAAAGGCAGCATTTTGTTCTTCCTTTCCACATACACTCATTGCACCTTGCGTATTCCCGTGGTAGGCATTCCTTGCTGCAATTATTTCGAATCGACCTGTCACCCGTTTTGCAAGCTTTAGGGCACCTTCAGTTGCTTCGGTACCCGAATTGGTTAAGTAGGTGCAGTTTAACGATATAGGTAAATGTTCGGCCAATAACTTAGCTAAAGCTACTTGAGGCTCTTGAATAAATTCTCCATAAACCATGACATGCATGTAGGCATCCAATTGTTTTTTTACAGCATCTACAACAGGTTTGGGTTGATGTCCAAGGGTGTTGGCGGATACTCCAGCGATAAAATCCAGGTATTTTTTATCGTTTTTATCGAATACATAACTCCCTTTGGCTTCTTTAATTTCCAAAAGTAAAGGATGACCCGAAGTCTGTGCCTGATATTTTAAAAAATCATTCTTCATCTTTTATGAAAATATCATTTTTTGAGAGTGGTTTTTCGCTTTCACGCCAGATAAATCCTCTTAGTTTTCGTGCATTTTTAGGTAACCTTGATGGAGGATAGGTCTGTCCATCTGGAAGGTTTATAAATTTAGATGACTCTATTTTTCCGTCTCTCAATACAAAATGTATTTCACTGCAGGAGGTCTTTTCAATGCCTATCAGTGCCTGCTCTTCATCTCGAACAAAATGGATAACTTCAGAATTACCAATGATATTGACAAATCGAAGATCATTTTCTTCAAACTTTCCATAGAGATTTCTTCCTTTGATCTGATTATAGCCAATGGAGTCTTTATCTATGATAAAGGCATTTCTGAGTACTTTTAAGCTATCAAGGGTATTTGTAGCAGTATTATTGAGTAACTGAATGGTATCTCCTGTAATTTGACTCTTTTTCGACCATAATATAGGGGATCTGAACATCTGTGTTATACCGTTCCCTTGATTCGAGTGGATTGAATCACATTTTCCGCTGAGATCGCTTTTAAAGAATTTAACCGAATGATAAGCTCTGATAATTCTTTTATCCGGTTTGCCAGTCGCTAAAATGGTGTCTCCGTGAATAAACAAAGAATCTTTATTTGTATTTGTAATGGCCAACGCTTTTTTGATGACAAAGGCAGAATCAACTTTTTCAAAAAACTCAGCATAGTTTCCCTTGAGCACAACATGGTTCAACGTGTCAATGATCACCATATTGTTACTTGCAGAGGCAAAACCTAAATTTCGATTGTAAAACAAGCTGTCGGCCTTGATTTCCTTTTCGTCAAATTCTATTCTTGCATTTTTAGTGAAATGTGAGATGTTGGCCTTGGTGTCATAAAAACCTTTTTCACAATAAATTAGATTGTCATCACTGGTGATGGTAGAAGGGCCGTAGAGGTAGGCCTGACCACTATTGGTGTAATAATCTAAATGATTTGACTCCAGTACATAGTCTGGATTAGTGAGGACGACGTCAGATACGGCTTGAAATTTATTTGTATCCAAATGATAATTTCCTCTATTGCTTGTAAGTACGTTGATACTATCTTTAATCGTTGCTCCGTATCGGTAGTATAAGAGCTGTCGATTGCGATCAAAATTCAAGGTGTCTGTACTCAGTGTCATCTTAGAGTCTTTAATAATGACATTACCCCATGAAAGTGCTTTCTGATTGTTGCCATTATACTCTGTATATTGACTGGTTTGAACGATGCTGTCACCTTGATTTAGAACAACATCGCCATAGGCTTTGATAAAATTTTGATTTTTATAATGTACTGCTTTCTTGCAATTAAGTTTAATTCCTTCATGTCTGATAACAACATTACCCAATAAAATGGTAGCGCCAGGAAGCCTTACTTCATCAATGCTTGAATTGTCGGAATGAATAATCTGTATCCTTTTTCCCTGAGCGAGGCCCGAAAAGGAAAAGAAACAAGACAATATAAGAAGCAGGATTGATTTCAAATCTATTCTGAAATTTAAGTGATACAAATATAATCTAAATGAAAAAAAGGTAAAGAATCTTTGCAAGAGCTTTACCTTTTTTTTAACTATTCATGGAACTTATTAGACCATGATTGTTTGTTTTCTGTCCGGACCAACAGAAACAACCGTTACTTTTACATTCACAAAATCCTCAATAAATGCAATATAGTCATTCAGGTTTTTAGGTAGCTGATCCGACGCTGTCATGGCAGTCAAATCTTCTTGCCATCCCTCAAACTCAGTATAGTTTACTTTTACATTGTCTTCTTCAATATTATAAGGGAAGTGGAAAATATCTTCACCTTTATAGGTATAAGAAGTACAGGCTTTAAGAGTGTCGAATCCGGATAAAACATCACCTTTCATCATCATTAACTGGGTCACTCCATTGATTTGAACCGCATATTTCAGTGCGATCAGATCCAGCCATCCACAACGTCTGGGTCTTCCGGTAGTAGCTCCAAATTCATGGCCTACTTTTGCCATTCTTGCTCCGTCTTCATCAAATAATTCAGAAGGGAAGGGGCCTGAACCTACTCTTGTTGTATATGCCTTAAAAATTCCAAACACCTTTCCGATTTTGTTAGGAGCAACACCCAGTCCTGTGCAGGCACCTGCAGCAGTTGTATTGGAGGAGGTCACAAACGGATAGGTCCCAAAATCGATATCTAATAAAGATCCCTGAGCACCTTCCGCCAATATTGATTTACCTTTAGACAGTGCCTGATTTATATATTCCTCACTATCGATGAATGTAAGTTCTTTTAGCGCTTCTACAGCAGCTGAAAATTCTTTTTCAAGGGTCTCAAGATCAAAATCAAGTTCTACATCATAAAACTTAATCATGTTCAGATGTTTTTTGGTAAGTGCTTTGTATCGATCTTTCCAGTCGCTCATTTCAAGGTCACCTATTCTCAGGCCGTTTCTTCCTGTTTTATCCATATAGGTTGGCCCAATGCCTTTTAAAGTTGATCCAATTTTCAACTTTCCTTTCATCTTTTCAGAAGCAGCATCGAGTAAACGATGTGTTGGTAAAATGATATGCGCTTTCCTCGAAATTAACAATTTTGTTTTAAAATCAATATTGTATTCAGCGAGATTGTCTAACTCTTTTTTAAAAATTACCGGGTCTATAACTACACCGTTTCCGACTACATTAATGGCTCTTTCGTGAAAAATACCAGAAGGTATCGTGTGCAGAACGTGCTTGTTACCATCAAAAATTAAGGTATGCCCGGCATTTGGACCACCTTGAAATCTGGCAATAATATCATAATTTTTGGTTAGTACATCAACGATTTTTCCCTTTCCTTCATCACCCCATTGCAGGCCTAGTAGTAAATCAATCATTTAAAAATATTTATAAGTTATTTAGCGGTTTTGTTCTTTTGTCCATAGAAGTACAGCGAGTGACTTTCAATTTTCACATCAAATACTTCTTCGATAGATTTTTTGATATTCTCAATTCTTGGATCACAAAATTCTATCACCTCTCCGGTATCGGTCAAGATAACATGGTCATGTTGTTTGTTGAAATAGGATTTCTCATAATGGGCCTGGTTCTGGCCAAATTGATGCCTTCTTACAAGTCCACATTCTAAGAGTAGTTCGATCGTGTTGTAAAGCGTTGCCCTGCTCACACGATAATTCTTATTCTTCATTTCGATATACAAGGTCTCGATATCAAAATGATCATCGTTATCATAAATCTCTTGAAGAATCGCGAATCTTTCTGGAGTTTTTCTATGACTATTGTCTTCTAAAAACTTGGTAAAGAAGTTTTTAACTGTTTCCTGATTTTGATTATTGCTCATGTGGATGGAATCCTGGTTCTTGCTTTGCAAAGTTACATTTTATCCCCATATCTAAGCCAATTAAATGTAAAAAAAGTAAGTTTTAATTGGTGTTTCTCGTTACTTTCTCAATACCCTCGATCTTGAGTAATTTTTGAATTAAATTTTTCAAATGTTTCTGGTTGTTGATATGAACTGTAATCATTCCGTGGAAGAATCCGTCCTCTCCGGATATGTTGATACTGTGTATGTTAACGTTTAGAACGCTTGATATCACTTTGGTTACCTCATTGATAAGCCCCAGGTTGTCCACTCCGGTAATTTCTAAAGTAGCCTTAAAGCCCTGATGTGAAGAATCGATCCATTTGGCTGAGATCACCCTATAGGCGTATTGAGATTGCATGCTAAGTGCATTCGGACAATTGTGCTTATGCACTTTGATTCCATCCTTTATGGTAACAAAACCAAATACGGAATCACCAGGAATGGGATTACAGCATTTGGAAAGGCTGTATTTTAATTTTTCCTCATTTTTGCCAAAAACCAGCATGTCATAGTTGGCGGTAACTTCCTCCTTGATCACCTCTTGTTTCAGTGCTGAAGGCCGGTTCATGCGACTTTTCCAAAAGTTCATCAATACATTGGAACGCTGTGCCGCATATTTTTTTAGTTGCTGGTTGTCTATACTGCCGTTTCCAATTTTATAGAATAGGTCAAAACTTGTTTTAAGTTTGAAAAAATTTACCAGTTCATTAATTGTTTTTTCGTTCAGTTTAATTTTTAAATGGCGTAATTTTCGTTCCAGAACTTCGCGCCCTTCTTTGGCAATAATCTTGTGTTCTTCCTTAAGAATGCTTTTGATTCGGGATTTCGCTCTGGCGGTTTTTACGATGTCCAGCCATGCCAATTTTGGTTTTTGATTTTTAGAGGTAATAATCTCTACCTGATCCCCACTGTTGAGTACCTTGCTAATTTGAGTCAGCCTGCTATTTACTTTGGCAGCCCGGCAGCGCATACCTACTTCTGTGTGAATGGCAAAAGCAAAATCAAGCGCTGTAGCTCCTTTAGGCAGCGATTTTATATCGCCATTTGGTGTAAAGACATAAATTTCTTTGGCATACAGGTTTAATTTAAACTGTTCTACAAAATCTACAGCATTGACATCCGGATTTTCAAGAGATTCTCTTAATTTATTGAGCCAGCCTTCCAAGCCGGATTCCTGTTGGGAACCATGTTTGTATTTAAAATGAGCCGCGTAGCCTTTTTCAGCAATCTCGTCCATACGACTCGACCTGATTTGAATCTCCACCCATTTTCCTTTTGGACCCATGACAGTAGTGTGCAAGGATTCATAGCCTGTAGTTTTAGGTTGAGTAATCCAATCTCTTAACCTGTTAGGATTTGGGCTAAAGTGATCGGTAACGATAGAATAGATCTTCCAGGCATCAAACTTCTCGTTTTTCAAAGTGGAATTATAAACGATACGGATGGCAAACTTATCGTAGACTTCGTCAAATGAAACGCGCTGATTTACCATCTTTTTGCGAATCGAATAAATTGATTTTGTACGCCCTTTAATCGTGTATTTAAACCCTTCTTTGTCAAGAGAATCCTTGATGATTTTGGTAAAGCTATCTATATATATTTCTTGCTCTTCCTTACTTTCAGATATTTTTTCTTTTATATCCGTATATACTTCATTTTCAGTATATTTAAGCCCTAAATCCTCAAGTTGTGTTTTAATATTGTAAAGCCCCAGTCGATGAGCCAACGGTGCATAAATAAAAAGCGTTTCAGAAGCGATTTTTACTTGTTTATCCTCGCGCATGGAGGCAAGTGTTTGCATATTGTGCAGTCTGTCGGCAATTTTGATTAGAATCACACGTACATCATCATTAAGGGTCAGTAGCATTTTCCTGAAATTCTCAGCCTGAATAGAAACGTCCTGATCTTTTTGAAGTTTAGAAATTTTGGTAAGCCCATTGACGATTTTGGTAATGGTTTCACCAAAAATCTGCTCCAAATCTGCGAAGGTATAATCTGTATCTTCAACGACATCATGAAGTAAGGCCGAAGCGATGGAGTAAGCACCCAGACCTATTTCGTTCGCCACAATCTTGGCAACTGCTATAGGGTGGTATATATAAGGCTCTCCAGTTTTTCTTCTTTGATCTTTATGGGCATCTGCTGCTACGTCAAAAGCTTTACGTATCAATAATTTATCGTCATTCGATAAAGTTTGATAGGTGTCTTTCAGCATGTCTTTATACCTGCTTGCGATCTGCTTTTTCTCTTCTTCTATGGTTACAGTATATGCCATAGTTTAAAAATACTATAAAGCTCAGTAATTAACAAGTTTTTTGAATGGCAGCTATGGGCTGAGAATGAAGGTCTTACTGTTTAAGAGTTTAGGTTTCTGACCCTCTGTAATAAGGTTGGATGAGAATAGTGTACAAAAACATTTGTCTTATGCGGTGTCAAATTGCTCAAACTGTTTTTAGATAATTTCTTGAGAGATGAAATCAGTGCTGCACCGTCAAATTTGTTTTTGGCAAAGTCATCTGCCTGGTATTCAAACTTTCTGGAGATCACATTCATAACGATTCCAGTGAGTTCAGAAATGGGACTATAGAGAATTCCGAAGGTAATAAGGCCGATATGAAAACTAGGATTATCAACAGATAGGGCAGAAGATAAAAGAGCATTGTCGATTAGGAGTGAGAATATAAACAATGTAATACCTGTTACGATCAAAGAAAGCAGCATATTGATAAATACATGTTTCTTTTTATAATGACCAATTTCATGAGCCAATACCGCGACTATTTCATCAGTATTTAAATCGTTGATCAGTGTGTCATACAAAACAATTCGTTTCCGGGCTCCAAAACCTGAAAAATAGGCATTGGCCTTGGTCGATCTTTTAGATCCGTCAATTACATAAATATTGTCGAGCTTAAATCCGGTCTTATTTGAAAAATTGAAAATAGCATCTTTCAATTCACCGTCTTCCAAGGGACTTTGCTTGTTAAAAATAGGAACAATCAAAGTGGAGTAGAACAGAGTGATAAAAATGGTAAACAGACCAATAAAAATCCAGGTGTAAATCCAAAAGCTGCTGCCCGTTATTTGATAAAACCAAATAATCAGTGCCAGAATCCCACCCCCAATAGCAGCGCTCAGAATCAATCCTTTTAATTTGTCAATTACAAAAAGGCGTTTGCTGCTTTTGTTAAATCCATATTTTTCTTCAATCACAAAATTGTGATAATAGGAAAACGGCGTATTCAAAATATCACTTGCAATCATGATAATTCCAAAGAAGATCAAGCCAATAATAACCTCATTTGAACTGTAGGATCTCGCAATGGCATCTACCCAAGCAAAGCCTTTAAAGAGAAAGAAGGCCAAGGTCAAAAGAATTGTGAAGATACTTTTAAACAATGAAAACTGATAGTTCTCTTTTTTATAAGCCTGCGATTTCAGGTATTCTTTTTCACTGTATACATCGATTAATTCTTCAGGGATGGCATCGTCAAAATGCCTGGCATTTAAATAACTGATTAATTTGTCGATGGCAAAATCAATAAGAAGTATGGCTATGATAATATAAAATAATACCTGTGGCGTCATCTGTTCAATGGTTATTAAGTCAAATTCATTCTTTCGACTGAACGAAATTTCGTTGTCTTTTGGCTTCAAAAATAATAATTGCTGCTGAAACAGAAACGTTTAATGAGTCTATTTTTCCCTGCATCGGTATGATCACATTTTGTGTGGAATTTTCCATCCATTCTTCACTGAGTCCTGTGGCTTCTGTACCTACAACAATGGCTGATGCCTTTTTGTAATCCATTTGCTGATAAGGTAAACTCCGATCATCAAGAGCCGCTGTATAGATATGAATCCCTTTATTCTTCAGCAATCTTAAAATGTCCTCTGTGCTGCCCGTTGCAATTTGATTGGTAAATATGCATCCTACGCTGGACCGAATGATATTAGGATTAAACAAATCGGTTTTTGGATTCGCAATAATAACCGCATCTAAATTGGCAGCATCAGCAGTTCTCAGAAGGGCACCTATATTTCCGGGCTTTTCTGAGGCTTCTGCAACCAAGACCAAACAGTTGTTAGTTAGATGAAGATCCTGAAGTCCCAATGTTTTAGATATTGCCACGGCCAGTAATCCTTCCGTGGTTTTTCTATGCGCTAGTTTTTGGTATACCTGAAGCGAAATATGGATGATTTCCGGAAGTTCAGTGGAATAAGGTTCCATGAGTGTTTCCAGTTCTTTCTGCGAGATAATCTCTGCGCAAAACAATAATTGTTTGAGTGAATAGCCTCCTTCAAGGGCAAGTTTGATCTCTCTCTGTCCTTCAATTAAGAACAGCCCTTTTTTCTTTCTGACCCTCGATTTTTCCTGTAATTGAACCAGTTCTTTTACCAGTTCATTTTGAAGGCTTGAGATTTCTTTCATGATCTGTTTAACTAAAATGCAAGATGAATTCGTTTCTTATTTGTCGCCTTGCGAATATTTATTCATATAACGTTCCCATAACTCAGTCTGATGGGTTTTTAAACTGATCTCTCGACCGTCAATAAAAGCTTTATAAATAATGTTTCCCTTCATTTCCAGGGCATTTCCATCACTGATAAACAAAGTGGCGCTTTTGCCTTTTTCCAAAGAACCATACTTCTTATCAATACCGAGAATTTGAGCTGTGTTGAAGGTAATCAATTGCAAGGCTTGTTCAAAATTTAAGCCGTACCCTGTAGTCATTCCTGCATAAAATGGAAGATTTCGAGAGTTCATTCTTTCCATACCCCCGCTATTTTCCAGTCCTACAAGAATGCCATTTTGAAACAGGGTTGTAGCTGTCTTATAGGGAAGGTCGTAATCATCATCTTCATTTAAAGGAAGCGATTGTGTCCTTCTTAAAAGTACTGCTATATTTTCTTCTTTTATAAGTTCCATGACTTTATAGGCTTCAGCGGCACCTACCAAAACGATTTGATTCAACCCTAAAGACTTTAATTCCGTAATGGCATCGATAATACCTTTTTGTCGCTGGACATGCACATATACTTTTAAATCTTCTGAGAAGATTCCCGTTGCAGCATCAAAAGGAAGGTTCTTTTTTGTAGATTTATTCTTCTGATAGGACTTAGATTCACGTAAGAATTGTTTCAAAGATTCTACCTCTTGACTATATTCCTTATTAGGTTCAGAAATTACAATTTGACCAAAGGACTTATATTTACTTTGATATGTTTTTGGCCAGTTGATATGTATGCCATCATCGGCTTTGATTGCTGCATCCTCCCAGTTCCAGGCATCGAGTTGTACGATAGAAGACGTTCCTGAAATTCTACCGCCTCTCGGGCTAATTTGTGCAATTAAAACCCCATTTGGCCTGAGACTTTCAATCACTTTGGATTCTGCATTATAGGCGATGAGGCTTCTGATGTGTGGCAGCATCGTACCCAATTCGTCAAAATCCCTGGTAGCCTTGACGGCATCAATTTCTCCCAAACCAAGGGTTGAGTTTGGAATAATAAATCCAGGATATACATGCTTTCCTTTTGCATCAATAATCGTCCCTTCCCGGTTGCTTTGCGAACCTTCATTCATTTCTTTTATCAATCCGTTTTCAATGATAAGCGAGGCATTTTCAATTACCTGACCATTGCCTGTATGAACCGTAGCACCAACAATGCTAAAAGTTTCCGTTTGTGCAGGGGCCGGTGTTTGCTGGCCAATGGCTTGAAATGAGCCCATAAACAGGATGAGCGATAGCGTTAGGTATAAATTCTTCATCGTCTATAAATTAAAAATCAACAGTGTCACAGTGATTGATTCGACTTTCTTTTTTACTTGGTTTCTGAGTTTCAACTCCGTCGCTTTTCGCCAGTATCATGAGGTTAATCAACATATTCTTTTCTTTTTTAATACTTTCTCTGAGTAGTAAATCAGTTTGCAGATCAAAATAGATACGACCTTCGATCATTGTTTTTTCAGCCTTGCTGCTAATCGATAAAGGATGTCCTGACCAAAGAACAAGATCAGCATCTTTTCCTACTTTTACACTCCCTACCCGGTCATCGATATGCAAAAGTTTGGCCGGGTTGAGCGTAACAAACTTCCAGGCTTCTTCCTCAGAAACACCTCCATATTTTAAGGATTTTGCGGCCTCTTGATTTAACCTTCGGCTCATTTCTGCATCATCCGAATTGATGGCGGTTACAACACCCTGACTGTGCATGATAGCTGCATTATAGGGAATGGCATCATTTACTTCATATTTATAGGCCCACCAGTCACTGAAAGTAGAACCGCCAACGCCATGTGCCTTCATTTTATCTGCCACCTTGTATCCTTCAAGAATATGGGTAAAAGTATTGATGTTGAAATCAAACTGTTCTGCCACTTTCATGAGCATGTTAATTTCACTCTGCACATAAGAATGGCATGAAATAAAGCGCTCTTTATTTAGAATTTCTGCCAGAACTTCCATTTCAATATCCTTTCTGTAGGTTTGACCTGAACTTTTTAACTGATCATATTCAAGAGCTCTTTGAAAATAATCAATATACAGTTGTTCAACACCCATTCTGGTCTGTGGAAACCGTGAGTTATTGCCCCAGTTAGATTGTTTTACATTTTCTCCTAAAGCAAATTTGATGAATTTAGGCGCATTTTGATCAATCAAACCCTGAGATGATTCTCCCCACTTCAGTTTGATGATGGCAGATCTCCCTCCGATAGGATTGGCAGAACCATGCAGTATCTGAGCCTGGGTAACGCCACCGGCAAGATTTCTATAGATATTGATGTCTTCAAAATTTAATCCATCTTCAATACTTACTTCAGCCGTTGAATTTTGCCCTGATTCATTGGTGGAAATCGTGGCAATATGTGAGTGCTCGTCGATGATGCCAGAAGTCAGATGTTTACCGGTACCATCGATGACTTCTGCATTGCCTGCCTTTAGCTGATTACCGATCTTACTGATTTTTCCATCTTTTACAAGTACATCAGTATTTTCAATTATTCCCTGGCTTTCATTGGTCCAGAGAGTCACGTTCCTAAAAAGCATTGTTTTTTGCGTTGGTCGTTTTGTAAAACCATATCCATTATTCGGAAAGGTAACAGGCGACCTATACGTTTGCTTGGTGTTTTCAGAAGGCTTTTTCTCTTTTGAAGCCGCCTGGGGCTTGACAATCCATTCTGATTCGTTTCCTTCACTGTCTATGGCGCTTCCTGCGATTGTCTCAGGGGATGTAACCAAGGCCCGTAATCTGCTGAACTTTTTATTTTCTTTGTCTACCTCAAGGCTGATGCTTAGCCATTTGTCATCATAGCTTGATTTACTTTTTACAATACTGTCACCTTTTTTTAGCGTGATTTTCGCTGTTGAAACTGAATTTTTTATGGTTAAATCATAGTTTTCATCATCTAATTGAAAGCTGTAGTTTCCGTCAATATTTTGCTGATCCAATGCATGAATGACAAAGGCTTCTCCTTGCACCCAATTTTCAAAAAGGATGGTTTCCTTTTCAAATATATCTCCAGAGCTAATCAGGAAATTTGCAAAAGCACCTTGCTTTAAATGACCTATGTCATCACTTTTTTGAAGAATTTGAGCCGGAATAGTGGTGAGAGCTGCCAGTGCCGTTTCCTTATCTAAACCATATTCAATGGCCTTTAAGAGTTCTTTTTTAAAATCATCGGTAGCATCTAAGCCATAGGTGGAAAAAGCAAAACGCAGGCCATTTTTAGCCATGATAGCAGGATTACCGGGAGCTTGATTCCAGTTCCTCATGTCTCCCAAGCTAATATACTGGGCTTCAAAAGGACTACTTAGGTCATAGGGCTTTGGAAATGTAAGTGGTAGAATAAATGTTGCGCCGGTTTCCTTGATGTCTTCAATGAGTTCATATTCGTCAATACCACCAAATAAGACATAGTCAACATTGAACTCTTTGCCAATTTGATGGGCTCGCAGTGCATTGCTTTTGTTTCCGGCATAAAAGATTTGACTGAGATTTTTATTTTGATTTAAGGCCTTTAAAGACAAATCAACGTTCTTTTGGCCACTTTTTGCATACCAATCGGCATCAAGATAGGTTTGTTTTAACAAGGCAATACTTCCCATTAGTGAGTTCGGGTACATTTGCTTCGAATATTGATTCTTCTCAAAAGAAAGGAATTGGGAGGAGGCGGATGAGATAATACGCTCATGATCAGATTTACTGGATTGCAGGCTCACCAGAATTCCCGTACCGCGAATTATCCCTTGACTATGATGGGTATTGATGAGTCCAAAACCTGCATTTCGTAATTCTTTTGCTTTTTCATCATCAAATTCAAAATGGTCAAAGGATGATATTTCAGGAGAAATATGCTCGTTCCAATAATAGCCTTCTCTTTTTGTGTCATAAAAAGATTCCTCGCTTTTCTTTTGACTGCTTTTTTTATCGGAGATCCCAAAACTTGAGAAGATCTCTATAAATGACGGGTAAATGTGCTTTCCTTGCAAATCTTTTTGAATCGCTCCTTCTGGAATTTTGATATTTCTTCCTGAATTGATGACCCTGCCTTTTTGAATTAAGAGCGTACCATTGTTCACGACCTCGCCTGGGCTTAGATGAAGTGTAGCATTTGTAAAAGCTATATAATTTTGATTGTCTGTTTTGACCCCATCATTTTTTGGAAAATATTCCTGGCCATAAAGACCAAAGCCATAAAAAATTAAAATAAGGGTGTAAAGTTTTCTCATATTGACTTCGAAAATTTGAATGAATACTCAAATGTATCAATTAAAATTTAATGGATAGGATTTGTGATAGGAAATGAGCAGGCCCATGATCTGATTGTAACTTTTTAATCCATGCTCCTGTTGGTTGTATTTTAAGAAGTTATCGTAAAACAATTTAAAAAGAGGTTCAAGAGGGTTTTCGTATTGTCGCCAGAACTCATCAGACTCACGCATGTTTTTTAAGACCCCCTTAGGTACTTTTTCTAAATACACCAGAAAGAGATCTTTGTCATACCGCCGAATGTCCATCAAGGCATAACGCAATACCAACAGATATGCCGCATATTGAAAATAAGGATCATCATGGGCCTGACTGGCAAGAAAACCAATAAAGTTTGCTTCACTTTCAGAGGCAATTCCAAGTTGGTGGGCAACCTCATGTGAACAGGTGAAAGGAAGGTTTATTTTTGGAATCAGATGATCTACCTGGGCTTCACCAGTCAAAGGATTAAAGTACCCCGCAAAACCCATATATGTCAGGGGAAGGCTGAAAAGAGATTTTTTGATGGAAGGGCGTTTGTATGAAAATTCTGGTAGTTGCTTGCTTAGATTATCATAACCCGTTTTAGTCAACTGGAGAATTTTATTTTTTGAATAAGTAATTTCAACGGCCATTGTATCATGATCTGCCAATGACGTATGAAGCTTAGCGGTTTTAGAAAGTATTTGTTCTGTGATTGATTCGAGTGCTACAATATTAAAATCTTCTTTTTCAAGAGCCAAGCTTTTAGAGATGGGACTACGCGAATAATTTAATCCCCAGAACAAATAAAAGAAAAAGTAAAAAAGGGAGATGCCTGCTACAAATCCTAAGAGTATTGTTTTGCGCTTTTTTGTTTTGGGAAAGATGAGTTGCTGTATAAAGCGAAGGATCAGCAAAATAAGCAGGGCATAAATTATGTCACCTATGGAAAAAGGAATCCAGCCTGTAAGCAAGCGCAACGTCTTAGATATCAAGGGGTATATTCCATTGACATAATAACCGTCAATAAAGGATGGATATTGAGAGAGGAGTGCGATCAATCCTATCTGTAAAAAAAGGAAAACGGATAATAGAATATTTCTTTTTTCTTTATACATTGCAGCCAATAATTCTGAACAAAAAAACAAATTATTAACAACAATTACAATTTACTTTTGTCTTTGTTTTGGTTTAATAAGAGAAGTCAGAAATTGCTAAAGAATTGCAAATTAATTTATTAAGTTTTTGAAATTAGAGGAGTATTGAGGTCAGATCAATGATCAATTTCCGGAATACTGTGATTGCAGCTCCTTTTATTAACAAGGATTCTATTGTTAACAATAATTGTTAACTTTAAATGAGACTTTAGAGAAGGTTTGCATTGCTAATCATTTACATTTGCCACATGGAATCAGCAAAATCAGTAGGATATAACAATAAAGGTAAAGGGACAATCATCAACCTTGAGCAAGGTAAGATTCCGCCTCAGGCTTTGGATCTGGAAGAAGCCGTTTTAGGTGCTATGATGATTGATAAAAAGGGGGTTGATGATGTTATTGATATTTTACATGCGGATGCCTTTTACAAGCCTGCCAATCAGTTTATTTACAATGCAATTTTTTCGCTTTTTGAAAATTCAGAACCTATTGATTTATTAACTGTTTCAAATCAGTTAAAAAAAGATGAGAAATTAGAAGCCATTGGTGGCGACTTTTATTTGATTAACCTGAGTCAAAAGGTTTCCTCTGCAGCACATATTGAATTTCATGCCAGGATCATCCTTCAAAAATATATTCAGCGAAGGCTGATTACCATTTCCAGCGAGATCATTACGAATTCATACGATGAGACGGTGGATGTGTTTGATTTACTGGATGAAGCGGAAACAAAGCTTTTTGATATTACGCAAGGGAATTTGAAAAAAAGTTCTGAAGCTGCCCATAATCTTGTGACCCAGGCCCTGAAGAAAATTGAAGAAATTTCAAATCAGGAAGGAATGAGTGGGGTTGCTACAGGATTTAGCAAGCTTGATCAACTGACATCTGGCTGGCAACCTTCGGATTTAGTGATTCTGGCTGCCAGACCTGGTATGGGTAAAACAGCCTTTGTAATGTCTATGGCAAAGAACATGGCCATATATTTTGACCATGCTGTTGCGATCTTCTCTTTGGAGATGTCTTCGGTACAGTTAATAACAAGAATGATATCCAGTGAAACTGGTATTTCTTCTGAAAAGTTGAGAAAAGGAAATCTGGAAACCTATGAATGGGAGGCGTTAAATGTAAAGGTAAAGAAATTATCAGATGCCCCAATTTTTATTGATGATACGCCGTCTCTTTCAGTTTTTGACCTTCGGGCAAAGGCCAGAAGATTGGTTTCTCAGCACAATGTGAGAATTGTGGTCATTGATTACTTACAACTAATGACGGCCGGATCCTCTGCGAAAGGGGGTGGGAATCGTGAACAGGAAATTTCAACTATTTCGCGAAACTTAAAAGCCCTTGCCAAGGAATTAAATGTGCCGGTGATTGCTTTGTCTCAGTTATCAAGAGCCGTGGAAACAAGGGGAGGCAGCAAGCGACCATTGCTTTCTGATCTTCGTGAATCTGGAGCGATCGAACAAGATGCTGATATCGTATCTTTTATTTATCGTCCAGAGTATTATGGTCTTACCGAATGGGATGATGATGAGAGAACCCCTTGTGATGGTCAGGCAGAATTTATTGTTGCCAAACATAGAAATGGTGGATTGGAGAATATTAGAATGAAATTTATTGGCAGACTGGCTAAATTTGCCAATCTGGATGAAGGTTTTGAGACTGAATTCCAGTCGTCAATGAATGCCGGTCAAATATCTCCAAGTAATTTTACCAGCGCAAATGATGCCTTTGGAAATGTTGACAGTGATGACGATGTTCCATTTTAAACAAACAAATCAATAGTTTTCATGTGTATTAGAAAAAGACTCCTAAAGCATCCATTTTATTTTTGCTTGTTTTTTTTTCTAATTAGTTCTCCTGTTTTTGCTTCTTACTTGTTAATTCCTATGGATGATTCCTCTCAGAAGAACCATTTAAAGGCCTATGGAATTACGTTTCAGTCTTTGGAAAAAGGGATGAAGGTACAGTGGTTGTTAAATTATCGGGGAGGATCTTTTTTACTGGAAGATCGTGAAGAATTCAGACGGGAATGTACAATTCGAGGCGTGTCTTTTGAACCAGTGTCTGAGGCAGCAGCTGTAAAAATATTAGAATTTATTGCCAGTCCTTCTCAAAATATGGAGGCTGTAATTCTTGAGAAAGCACCTAAAATAGCGGTGTATTCACCGAAAGACAAACAACCATGGGATGATGCGGTTACCATGGTACTGCAATACGCAGAGATTCCCTATGAGGTAGTCTATGACCAGGAGGTTTTATCTGATAAGTTATTGCTCTATGAATGGTTGCATTTACATCATGAAGATTTCACAGGACAATACGGAAAGTTTTACGGAGCTTTCAGAACGGCTCCCTGGTATATTGAATCTAAGGTAAATGCAGAGAAAAGAGCTGCAGATATGGGGTATGCAAAAGTTTCTCAACAGAAACTGGATGTTGCTTTAAAAATTCGAGACTATGTATTTGGAGGAGGTTTTATGTTTGCCATGTGTTCAGCCACAGATAGTTTTGATATTGCCTTGTCGGCTGAAGGAATTGATATTTGTGAAGTAATGTTTGATGGGGATCCATCAGAAAGTTCCTATCAGGATAAGATCTCTTACGAACCAACTTTTGCGTTTCAGGATTTTATGCTGGAAAGGAATCCGGTGGTTTATGAATTTTCAAATATTGACACGACAAGAAAAAGAAAAATATTAAAAACTGAAGACTATTTTGAGTTGAAGGAATATTCTGCCAAATGGGACATGGTGCCAAGTATGTTATGTCAGAATCATACCTTACTTGTGAAGGGTTTTATGGGGCAAACAACGGCCTTTGAATCTACTTTGGTTAAACCCACTGTTATGATCATGGGGCAGAACAATGCCAACGGGGAGGCAAGATATATTCACGGCGTGAAAGGAAAGGGAATGTTTACTTTTTTTGGAGGACATGATCCCGAGGACTATCAGCATCGGGTAGGGGACCCTAAAACTGAACTGGATTTACATCCGAATTCACCTGGCTATCGTTTGATATTGAACAATGTACTTTTTCCAGCGGCCAGAAAGAAAAAGCAAAAAACCTGATCAGATCATTCTTACGAGCGTTAACAGACTAAATGCTGCAGTAAGAGAACCAAGAATCAAATTCATATTGTATTTTTGGTTCCGTTCTTTTTTAGAAATTTTTCGAATAAAATGGGGGTACACCCATAAAATCATAAAACTGCCAATGGCAGATCCTGCAACAAATAAGAACACATGTGAACTTTTTAATTGAAACAAGCCCTGACTTCCTAAAAATGTGGTTACTCCGTAATAAAAAGGGATGGAAAACATATTTACAGCAGACAGTAAAAGACCAATTAAAAATGTATTTCTACAGTCCTTTTTTATCGATGTGTCCTTTTGTTTATCTTTCTTAAAGGCCAAAAAGAAATAGGCGGCTAATCCGGCAAAAATCACAGAAGACAAAGTTTGAAGTACATCAATTACATCTGGATGTTTCATTAGATATTCACTTAAAAAGACCGCAATATAAGCTTGCACGATCACCGTGGTTGCCACTCCAAAAGCAAAATAGTTGGCCTTGGTTTTACCTCGTTCCAGACTAATTTTAACCGTGGTCATATTTAACATGCTGGGAAATACCATTCCTAAGAAGGAAGTGGAGAAACCAAAAATGAAGTGAAGGACCAGGCTCATAAATTATCGTTTGATTTTTAGTACGACAATCGCAGTTTCAATTACAAAAAAATGCCGGTTCTTTTTTAAAGAACCGGCATTATATTTAGCAAGGAACAGATTTATTTCAATTCAATCCATTTGCGGGCATTGACAAATGCCTCCAGCCAAGGACTCACTTCATCCTGTCTGTTTTCTGGATAATTCGCCCAGTTCCATTGGAAAATCGATCTTTCAATATGGGGCATCATCACCAAATGTCTTCCGTCATCACTAGCCATCATGGCAGTGTTGTAATCAGACCCATTCGGGTTGGCAGGATATTGCTCATACCCATATTTGGCTACAATATTGTATTTGGACTCTTCGTAAGGGAAACTAAACTTTCCTTCTCCATGCGATATCCATACCCCCAGTTTTAAACCTTCTAAACTGGAGAGCATCACTGAATTGTTCTTTTGAATCTGTACAGATGTAAAGGCACTTTCATGTTTGTGAGAATCATTGTGAAGCATTTTAGGTGTGGATGCATGATCGGGATTGATCATTTCTAATTCAACAAATAATTGACAGCCATTGCAGATACCTACAGACAAGGTATCCTCTCTTTCAAAGAATTTTTTAAGTGTTTTATTAGCTGTTTCATTGTATAAAAAGGCTCCGGCCCATCCTTTGGCAGAACCCAAAACATCTGAATTGGAAAAACCTCCAACGGCTCCAATAAACTGAATGTCTTCTAAATTCTCGCGTCCGCTGATAAGATCTGTCATGTGTACATCTTTCACATCAAAACCTGCCAGATACATGGCATTGGCCATTTCTCTTTCACTATTGGATCCTTTTTCCCTGATAATTGCCGCTTTTGGTCTTGGTTTTGTAGCGTCAATAGCGGGAAGTTTACCCGTAAAGTTTTGAGGGAAAATATAGTGTAATGGCTGATTCTTATAATTATTGAATCGATCTTGGGCTAAATTATGTGCGGTTTGCTCTTTGTCTAATAAATAGGATGTTGTATACCAAAAGTCTCTATAGGTAGGGATATCAAATTGAAGATCAAAATTCTTTATTTCAAGAGCAGAACTTTGTACGGCTTTCCCTATTTCTGTATAGCTTATTTTATTGAGGTTTAGAATTTCTTCTACTTCAGAGGATCCGTTACTTTGAATAATAACGCCGCTTTTTTCTGAAAAAAGTAATTTGGCAGCATCTTTTTCATCTATTTGACTCAAATCAATTTCAGCACCTACATTGTTTTCCGCGAAACACATTTCAAGAAGTGTGGTAAGCATACCTCCAGCTGAAATATCATGTCCTGCCGATATTAAATCTCTTTTAATTAGATCTTGAACCGTATTGAAACATGCTTTAAAATAAGCAGCATCTTCAACGGTTGGGGTCTGAGCTCCAACTCCGTTTCGAATCTGTGCAAAACTGGATCCTCCCAAATGGAATGCATCTTTCGAAAAATCCAGGTAGTATATTTTATTTGTCGTACTTAATTTGAAAACTGGTTCTATGACACGCTGTATGTCTGAACATTCTCCTGCTGCTGAGATAATCACTGTTCCAGGAGCAATTACTTCTTCGTCCTGGTATTTTTGTTTCATGGATAGCGAATCTTTTCCTGTTGGAACGTTGATTCCAAGAGCAATTGAGAATTCTGATACTGCCTCTACGGCATTGTATAATCTGGCATCTTCTCCTTCATTTCTACAAGGCCACATCCAGTTTGCTGACAGCGAAACTGATTGTAATCCGTCTTTTAAAGGAGCCCAAACGATATTTGTTAAAGCTTCGGCAATGGCGTTTTTGGATCCGGCTCTTTCATCGATCAAAGAACTTGCAACTGCATGCCCTATAGAAGTAGCAATGCCATTTTTCCCTTGAAAATCCAGGGCCATCACGCCAACATCATTTAAAGGGAGTTGCAAAGCCCCGGCACATTGTTGTTTTGCCACCTTACCTCCAACACATCGGTCTACCTTGTTGGTCAGCCAATCTTTACAGGCAACTGCTTCGAGTTGAAGCAGATTTTCAGTATCCTTATAAATCTTTTGGGTATCATAGCTTAGTGCTGCATATTTTCTGTCTAGACTTTTGTCCTTCATTATTGTCTGAGGCGAACTGCCAAACATGTCTGCCAAATCAAAATCCATAGGTTTTTCACCGCTTTTTTCAGATTTAAACGTAAATCTGAAATCATCAGTTACCTGGCCTACATCATAAATAGGAGACCGTTCCCTGTCTGCGATTCTATGCAGATAGTCTAAATCTTTTTCATTGATCACCAAGCCCATTCTCTCCTGAGATTCATTCCCAATGATTTCTTTGGAAGACAAGGTTTTGTCCCCAACTGGTAGAGCATCCAAGTTGATCAATCCTCCGGTTTCTTCCACCAATTCCGATAGGCAATTTAAATGTCCGCCTGCACCATGGTCATGGATGGATACGATATTGTTTTCTTCTCCTTCAACCATGCCACGGATCGTATTGGCCACCCTTTTTTGCATCTCAGGATTTGATCGTTGAACGGCATTTAAGGTGATGGCTGTATTGAATTCTCCCGTATCTGCGGAAGAAACTGCAGCGCCTCCCATTCCGATTCGATAATTATCGCCTCCCAAAAGAATAATACTATCACCTTCCTTTGGTTTGTCTTTTAAACTATCCGCTGCTTTCCCATAGCCAATTCCTCCAGCCAGCATGATTACTTTATCAAAACCTAACTTCCTTTTATGTTCTTCATGTTCGAAAGTATAGAGCGAACCGGAAATCAATGGTTGTCCAAATTTATTTCCAAAATCTGATGCACCGTTGGATGCCTTGATCAACAAGTCAATTGGCGTCTGGTAAAGCCATTTTCTTTCGGTCATATTCTCCCAGGGTCTGTCTTGGGACAACCTTGAATAAGGTGTCATATATACAGCAGTTCCTGCCAGTGGCAAGGATCCTTTTCCACCGGCCAGTCTATCGCGAATTTCACCTCCCGAACCAGTAGCAGCTCCATTAAATGGCTCTACGGTCGTTGGGAAATTATGGGTTTCCGCCTTTAAAGAAATCACCGATTTTATATTTTTATTTTGATAAAAATCTGGTTTGTCGGATGATTTTGGTGCAAATTGCTCGATCACCGGACCTTCTATAAAAGCAACGTTGTCTTTATAAGCTGATACAATGGTGTTTGGATTTTCAACAGAGGTTTTCTTAATCATTTTAAAAAGAGAATGAGGTTGCTCTTTTCCATCAATAACAAATGTTCCGTTGAATATTTTATGTCTGCAATGCTCTGAATTTACCTGTGAAAAACCAAAAATTTCAGAATCTGTTAATTTCCGTCCAAGTTTATCTGCCAGGTCATTTAAATAATGTACCTCATCTTCACTCAGGGCTAATCCCTCAGATTCATTATATGCAGCTATGTCTTCAATGTCCTGAATAGATTCAGGTTCAATATCTACTGTAAAAAGTTCCTGATCCAGTTGATTGTAATGATGTTGAATCATTGGGTCAAATAAAGGCTGTTCTTCATCAGTCTTAAAAAATTCTTCAATTCTTGTAATGCCCGAAATCCCCATGTTCTGGGTTATTTCCACAGCATTTGTACTCCAGGGACTGATCATCTCTTTTCTGGGCCCGATAAAACTACCACTGACTGATGTTTCAGGTAGTTTTTTGGCATTACCAAAAAGCCAGGTTAATTTTTCAATGGTATTCTCATCAATTTTTGAAGGTGAAGAAACAGCAAATATTGTTTGATTCTGGGTAAAAAAGTAGATCATTAGACGCGTTTTATCTTTGGATTTTGAAAAGTGCAAATTTAATCAATTGTCCTTGTAATATAACAGTCAATGTTAATAATATTCAATAAAATGTTCATCGCATTCAGACTTGATGCGTCAGTAGAAGTAATTACAAGCGAGCCTTTTGTAAACGCCATCAATCTTGGTTTAAAAAGGAATTGTAGCTGGATTACCAAACAAGACCTACCTTGTTTTTTAAGAGGGGGTTCTTTTCTAACAAGGCCATATAAAAACCATCGAAGCCAGAGGCAGCAGGAGAAACCTTTTTGTCTCTTATCAATTTGAATTCTGAATGATTTTTTAAAAATGCCTTGACCTGGTTTTCGTTTTCCGATGGAAGTATCGAACAGGTTGCATACACAAGTTTACCACCTGTTTTTACCATGGATGCATATTGGTCAAGAATTTCTGCCTGTGTGTTCCTTATTCTATCCAGGAAGTCAGCGTTTAGTTTCCATTTTGAATCAGGGTTTCTTTTTAAAACACCAATTCCACTGCATGGCGCATCAATGAGTACCCGATCTGCCTTTCCTTTCAATTTCTTGATGGTCTTGGTTCCTTCAATGGTCCTGGTCTCAATATTATGAGCTCCATCTCTTTTGGCTCTTTTCTTTAACTCTGCCAGTTTATGTCCATAAATATCCAGGGCAATAATCTGACCTTTGTTTTCCATTAAAGATGCCAGGTGCAAGGTTTTTCCTCCAGCTCCTGCACAGGTGTCAATGACTCGTTGACCTGGTTTTACATCTAAAAAAGGAGCCACTAATTGTGAAGAGGCATCTTGAACTTCAAACAGCCCTTTTTTAAAGGCCTGGGTAAGAAATACATTTTTTCGTTCAACCAGTACCAGAGCATCCGGCACATTTGGCACTTCTTCTGTATCTATTTCTTCTTCACGTAATAAATTTAGAAGTTCTTTTCGTGACGTTTTTAAGCTGTTTACCCTCAGGATAACCCTGGCTTGCTTATTTAATTCAGTAAGTTCTGTATCCCATTTTTTACCTAACTCGGCCGAACCAACCTCATCCATCCAGTCAGGAATAGATTCACGGAATTTTCTGATACTTTGCAATTCATCAAACTTTCCTTTGATTCTTCGGGTAGGTGTTCCTGTAAAATACCTCCAGTCGGGCAGAGAAATTCCTTTTAAGGTGGCCCATACTGCAAAGTTTTTCCACAGATTGTCCCTTGTGTAATGACCTTTGGTTCCGGCAATCTCGTTGTAAAGCCTTTTCCACCTCACCATATCATAGATCGTTTCTGCAACAAATTTTCTGTCACGTGCTCCCCATCTCTTATCCAGCTTCAAGGTTTTTTGGACCACTTTATCTGCATATTCTTTTTCATTATAGATAAGGTCGAGTGCCGATATTACAGCAAATACTAAATTTCTATGTAAACGCATCAGTAATTGATTTTTAGGCCGCAAAGGTAGTCAAATAAACTTCAGTTTAAGTGAGCTTCCTATGATTAAGATAAAAATAGGCAGGTCTTGTTTCGAAGTGTCTCAGAACTTTTCAAATACCCCCATTCCAAAAAGTGCAAAGTCGTATTTGACGGGATCTTTTGCATCCATTTTTCTGAGGTTTTGATCCAATTCATATAAGGCCCTGGCATCATTTTGCTTTCGTTGTAAGAGTCCCAGTTTACGGGCTACATTTCCCGAATGAACGTCTAAGGGACAGGAAAGCATAGAAGGCGATAGTTCCTGCCATATACCGAAATCAACCCCGGCAGCATCAGATCGTACCATCCATCTTAAAAACATATTGATTCTTTTTGCTGCAGATCCCTTTTTAGGATCAGAAACATGCTTTTGAGTTCTTAAAGGATGGTCAATTTCAAAAAACACTTTTTTAAAATGATGAATACTATGCTGCAGATCACCGGGAAGGGCATTTGCCTTAAACACATTCTCTAAGCCACCATGGTGTTGATAAATATGTCGAAGCGCTTTGATAAAATACTGTAAATCGATTGTGTTAAACGTTCTGTGAACAAAATCTTCTTGATTTTTCAGGCCTGATTCCATGACAAAGTCGTAGGGTGAATTCCCCATGATATCAACTATTCTCTGGGCATTTTTAATGATCATTTTTCTGTTTCCCCACGAAATGATAGCTGTTAAAAAGGCAGATATTTCAATGTCTTCTTTGCTTTTAAATTGATGCGGAATTTGAATTGGATCGGTTTCAATAAATCGTGGATTGTTGTATTGAAACACTTTTTCATCAAGGATTTCCTTTAAATCAGAATTTGTCATAAAAGTTTAATAAAAATCAAAAGTAAAAAATATGGAAAAGAATTAAGTTTTATATTTTCGTATTCAAGAAAAAACAACGCTATTATTTTTCAAACAGCCATATCATATTTGAAAGGAGTGGGTCCATCGCGGGCTCAAATCCTTGGAAAGGAACTGGGTATTTTTACCTACGGAGATCTGGCAAATTTTTTTCCAAATCGCTATATAGATCGTACCCGGTTTTATAAAATTAAGGAATTGCAGCCCAATAGCTCTGAAGTTCAACTGATAGGTATGATTAGTGGACTACGAACAGTAAAACAAAAACGAGGCAGCAGGCTGGTGGCTCAATTCACCGATGATTCAGGTCAAATGGAACTGGTGTGGTTTCGTGGTGCGAAATGGATTAAGGACTCTATTAAAGGAAATGTACCTTATGTTATTTTTGGAAAAGTGACCCATTTTAATGGAGTTTTTAATATGCCGCATCCCGAGATGGAATTGCTAAGCGAATATAAAAAAGGATTTAAAACCGCCATGCAACCTGTTTACAGATCTACAGAATTGTTAACTAATAAAGGGGTGAGTAATCGGGTGATGCAGAAAATGGTTCAGCAACTGTATTTTGAAGCAAAAGGTAAATTTGGTGAAACCTTGTCTCAAAAAATCATTGATCAACAACAATTGATTTCTAAAAATGAGGCCATGTTTTCAATTCATTTTCCTCAAAGCCAGGAGCAATTAACCAAGGCAAGGTATCGATTAAAATTTGAGGAACTGTTTTTTATTCAATTGCAATTAATTGTTAAGAACCTCACTAATAAAACGAAAAACAAAGGTTATGTGTTTGATAGAGTAGGAGATCATTTTCATACATTTTATAAAAATCATTTGCCGTTTGAATTGACCAATGCTCAAAAAATGGTATTGAAAGAGATTCGAAAGGATCTTAATACAGGTGCTCAAATGAATCGATTGTTACAAGGAGATGTTGGGTCCGGGAAAACAATTGTGGCGGTGTTGACCATGCTCATTGCTATTGATAATGGCTTTCAATCTGCTTTGATAGCACCTACCGAAATACTGGCTTCCCAACATTTTAAGGCCGTTGAAGAGTTGCTTTTACCTTTAGGGATCAACGTACGACTATTAACCGGATCTTCTACAGCGGCGCAAAGACGGGTTATCCATCAAGAATTGGAATCTGGCAGTTTGCACATTATTATTGGTACACATGCTCTTTTTGAAGATAAGGTGATTTTTAAGAATCTTGGATTAGCGATTATAGATGAACAGCATCGCTTTGGCGTTGCACAAAGGGCAAAAATGTGGATGAAAAACGACTTACCTCCTCATATCTTGGTGATGACGGCTACACCTATTCCGAGAACCTTGGCCATGAGCGTTTATGGAGATCTGGATATTTCTGTCATTGATGAATTGCCTCCAGGAAGAAAAATGATCAAAACCATTCATCGATTTGACAATAATCGGTTGGCAGTTTTCAAATTTTTGAGAGATGAAATTGTAAAAGGGCGTCAGGTGTATATTGTTTATCCTTTAATTCAGGAATCTGAACAACTGGATTATAAGGATTTAATGGATGGCTATGAAAGTATTTCCAGAGAATTTCCATTGCCGGATTTCAGGATCAGCATCGTTCATGGAAAAATGAAATCAGCGGATAAAGAATACGAAATGCAACGCTTTGTAAAAGGCGAAACTCAAATCATGGTAGCTACCACTGTCATTGAGGTAGGAGTGAATGTGCCAAATGCCAGCGTGATGATCATTGAAAGTGCTGAACGTTTTGGCTTGTCACAACTACATCAGTTAAGGGGCAGAGTAGGAAGAGGAGCAGATCAGAGTTATTGTATTCTGATGTCGGGCCAGAAACTGAGTAAAGAAGCTAAAACGCGCCTGCAAACAATGGTGTCTACCAATGATGGATTTAAGATTGCAGAAGTGGATCTTAAGTTAAGAGGTCCCGGCGATCTGATGGGGACTCAGCAAAGTGGTGTATTAAACTTAAAGATTGCGGATATCGTACATGATGCCGACTTATTGTACAAAGCCAGAAAGGCTGCACGAGAGGTGGCTTATTCAAATTTGGGACATACGGACCCGGCTTATGCACATGTTTGGCAAACTTTTGAATCAATTCTTAAGAACAAATCTTTATGGGCAAACATTAGTTAAAAGAGTGTTTGTTTTTTAAACTGAACTTAATTTTAACGATTCGAAAAAAAAGCAAATGTTGAAAGGTTAGATAAAAGTTGTTTTTTTATATTTGTTTAAAATCCCCAAGACATGAAAAAACAATTACTCTTTGCATTTTTTGTTATAATTACATCGGCAGCTCTTGCTCAAAAAGACACCTTAAAGCTTTCAAATAATGATGTGCTTGTTGGTTCCTTGGAAAAAATGGACAGAAGTATTTTAACTTTTAGTACTTCATATGACGATTCAGATTTTAAGATCAAATGGGGTGAGGTGTTGGAAATTACCAGCCATCAAAGTTTTATTGTTTCGATCACCAATGGAGATCGTTTTACCAGTAAAATTTCGAGTGTCAAAGGAAAGGATAAAATAGTTGAAATTGAAGTCGAGGGAGAAAAACAGGAGTTCCATTTAAATGATATTGTTTTTATAGAGCCTATTGGAGGTACTTTTTTATCTCGTTTGACAGTGGATATGGATCTGGGAATTACGGTAACCAAGGCGAATGACTTTAGACAGATTACAACTAATTTGAGTGCTACATATCTGGCCTATAAATGGCGTGCCAGGGGTCTTTATAAAACTGTGATCAGCAGACAGGAAGGCGCTGCTGATATCAATAGAATGGATGCTGAACTTGGTGGAGATTATTATTTGCCAAATGACTGGTTTGTCAATGCAAAGGCGATATATCTCTCCAATGATGAACAATTATTAGATTTAAGATCGACTTATCAAGCAGGCGGGGGTTATTATTTTATTCGAAACAATTCGATGTTCTTTAATGCCAATGCTGGTATTGCCTATACAACAGAGAATTTTACCAGTGACTCTCCAGACAGAAATAGTACGGAAGGTTATATAGGTGTGGGATTTAACAAATATGCCATTGGCGATCTTAGTGTTCAAACGGCTGCTGCTCTTTATCCCAGTTTTTCACAAAGTGGAAGGTACAGAGTTGATTTTAACTTTGATATGAAATATGATTTACCATTAGACTTTTACATACGCTTAGGTCTTTCCTATAACTATGACAATAAGCCGGTTGAAGGTGCTGCTGACAACGATTATGTATTTACAACATCGTTTGGCTGGGAATGGAACTAAAAATGGTTAAGATTTTATTTCCGGATCGAAATTTTCTTTTTTCAAGTTGATAATCATATTGTCCGAGACACCTAGATACCTTCTGCTTCCTAAGTAACGATTGGTGTTAAAAGAGTCGTACTTTGATGATGCCGGATCAATAGATCCAATTTTGACCTTTCCAGACGCATGTATAAATTCTCCCTGACCATTGTCTAACCAGATTCCAACATGAGTCACTCTTTGTCTGGTGCTGTCAGTTGCTTTTTTTCCAAAAAACATCAGATCTCCTTTTTCAAGCTGACTGAAATTCAGATTTTTGTCAATATTTTTTCCAGCCATGATCTGCTGGGAAGCATCACGGGGAATTATCAAGCCATTCATCAGATAAACTGTTTTTGTAAACCCGCTGCAATCCATTCCTTTTACAGAAGTACCTCCCCATAAATAAGGAATACCTATCAGTTCTTTTGCATATAATTCCAATAGAGGTCCTGAGGCATGCACTTGATTTATCCATTCATGATAGCGTGTTCCTTCATTTTTTTTCAGATATCCAATTCTCTTATCCGGGTATTGTACTTTAAAGTAGCTGGCATCTTCTTCTAAAATTTGGAGCTGGCTGCCCAACACGATATCACTTACTTTATTTAAATGATCATTTGGTGACTGGTAAATAGATCCCGCAGTTTGTGTATAAACTACCTTCGGACTTTGATTCCAGTTGTCAATTTCCTCATTTGTCATGAGGGTAACACCACCATGATCTACCCATGAAATATAACCATCAGGTGTTTGCACAAGATAGAAGTCTCCGTTAATTTTCAGGACTTTAAGTTCCATTCCTAAAATGGCTTGTGTCGCCAGTTCGGCAGAATGTTTTGGTTGAGAGCGAATATTTGCTACTGAATTATTTACCACGGCATAGTTAAATGTACCGACGGTAGAATC
>NZ_JBPCUJ010000109.1:0-4142 GCF_051011215.1 Lutimonas sp. | reverse complement strand
TGATACAGTCGGCACTTCTTTTCTTTACTGATGCTCTTACTTTCATCTCGTGTTATCTTTAATATCTATAAGTAATTCTTGCCTTAGTCAAATCGTAAGGACTCATTTCTAATTTTACCTTATCTCCTGGTAGCAATTTAATATAATGCATTCTCATTTTCCCAGATATATGAGCGGTAACAATATGTCCGTTTTCTAATTCTACACGGAACATGGCATTTGATAATGCTTCACTGATTCTACCGTCCTGTTCTATTGCTGGTTGTTTTGCCATAATTAATATGCTACTTTTCTTTTAGACCCTGCTTTCATCAAACCATCATAATGACGATTCAATAAATGGGCATTAATTTGTTGTAAGGTATCAATTGCAACTCCCACCATGATCAATAGTGATGTACCTCCATAAAAGATAGCCCATCCCGGTTGTACTCCAAACTGTGTAATTATCGCTGGAAGTATCGCTAGGAAAGCTAAAAATAAAGAGCCTGGTAGGGTAACACGAGATAAAATCGTATCAAGGTAATCTGCAGTTTCTTTACCAGGTCTTATTCCTGGTACAAAACCACCACCTCTCTTAAGATCGTCAGCCATTTTATTTGTAGGTATTGTAATCGCCGTGTAAAAATAACTAAATATTATAATCAAAACAGCAAACAATACATTATACCATAATCCGAAAATATCTGTAAAAGCAACACCAATCGCTTTGATCGTTCCATTTTCCGAATTCGCCATCAAACCAGGAACAAACATCAAAGCCTGCGCAAAGATAATAGGCATTACACCTGATGAATTTAACTTCAACGGAATGTATTGTCTTGCTCCTGCCACATCCTGAATGTTTCCGGCTACAGTTCTTCTTGCGTATTGCACTTGAATCTTTCTAACAGCCGTTACTAACAACACACTGGCAAAAATAACCAAGAACCAAACCACAACTTCAATCAGGATCATAATCAAGCCTCCGTTAGAGTTCAATCTTGATGTAGTCTCCTGCATAAAAGATGAAGGGAATATAGCGATGATACCAATCATAATTAATAATGATATACCATTACCGATTCCTTTATCTGTAATTTTTTCTCCCAACCACATGGCAAACACAGTACCTGTCGTAAGCAATAGAATTGAAGAAAAATAAAACAATGGACCAGTCCCTAATAAGAATGCACTTTCAGGAATACCTAAACTTGGCAAACTAATCAAATAAGTAGGAGCTTGAATAATCAGAATTGCGATGGTCAACCAACGTGTAATCTGATTAATTTTCTTACGCCCACTTTCTCCTTCTTTTTGCAATTTCTGCAAATAAGGAACTGCGATACCCATTAACTGAACAACAATCGAAGCAGAGATATAAGGCATGATACCTAATGCCATTACAGAAGCCTTGGCAAAAGCCCCTCCTGTAAATGCATTCAATAATCCTAGTAAACCATCTTGGGTTTTATTGGCCAAACCAGTTAACTGCGTTGGATCGATGCCTGGAAGAGGCAACTGCGCAGCCAAACGGTACACGACCATTAAACCAAGAGTTAGAATAATTTTATTTCTCAGCTCTTCAATTTTCCAAATGTCTTGGACAGTACTTATAAACTTTTTCATTTAATCTATATCATTAAATAGTTACAGCTTCACCTCCCGCTTTTTCAATAGCTGTTTTAGCAGAAGCAGTAAATTTATGTACTGAGATATTCAATTTAGCTTTTAATTCTCCTCTTCCTAAAATCTTTACCAGGTCATTTTTACCTACTAAACCATTTTCCATCAAAATTGCCAATGACACAGTATCCTTGATTTTTCCATCATCAACTAGTTTCTGTAAAGTATCAAGATTTACACCTTGGTATTCTTTACGATTGATGTTTTTGAAACCAAATTTTGGAACACGTCTTTGTAATGGCATTTGACCACCTTCAAAACCTATCTTTCTAGAATAACCAGAACGAGATTTTTGTCCTTTATGACCTCTAGTAGCGGTACCACCTTTTCCAGATCCTTCACCTCTACCAATACGCTTACCCGATTTAACGGAACCTTTTGCAGGTTTTAAGTTATTTAATTGCATAACCTTCTATCTTATTTGATTTCCTCTACAGAAACTAAATGATTAACTGTTTTTACCATACCCAGAATCGCTGGTGTTGCATCGTGCTCCACTACTTGATTCATCTTGTGCAATCCCAAAGCATCTAGCGTTAACTTCTGGTTTTTAGGACGTCTGATCTTACTACGCACTTGTTTTACTCTAATTCTTTTCATCACTAAAAATTAACCGTTAAACACTTTTTCAACTGATATACCTCTTTGCTTGGCAACCGTATAGGCGTCTCTTAAATTCAATAGAGCATCAAAAGTAGCTTTCACCACATTATGAGGATTTGAAGAACCTTGTGACTTTGAAAGTACATCATGAACTCCTACTGATTCCAATACCGCTCTTACTGCACCACCGGCAATAACCCCAGTACCATGAGAAGCTGGCTTCAAGAATACCTTTGCACCACCAAATTTACCTTTTTGTTCATGTGGTAATGTTTGGTTGATAATAGGAATTCTTACCAAATTCTTTTTAGCATCTTCAATTGCTTTTGCAATCGCTGAAGCAACATCCTGAGATTTACCTAATCCATGACCAACTACTCCATCTCCGTTACCTACAACTACAATGGCTGAAAAACTAAACGTTCTTCCCCCTTTGGTTACTTTGGTAACTCTTTGTACTCCTACCAAGTGATCTTTAAGCTCAAGCCCGCTTGGTTTTACTCTTTCTACGTTATTATATTTTTTGTACATGGAATAATCTTAAAATTTTAAACCTTCTTCTCTAGCACCATCTGCTAGGGCCTTTACTCTACCGTGGTATAAATAACCGTTTCTATCAAAAGCAACCGTATCTACACCCGCTTTGCTAGCTTTCGCAGCCAAATCTTTACCTACAGCTGTTGCAACCTCAATTTTAGTTCCTTTCGCGTCCTTCAATTTTAATGATGAAGTTGATGCAATTGTTACTCCTGCTACATCGTCAATCAATTGAGCTGAAATTTCTTTATTGCTTCTAAAAACTGATAACCTAGGTTTTGCTGCAGTACCAGAAACTACTTTTCTGATTCTGTTTTTAATTCTGTGTCTTCTTTGAATTTTTGTTAATGCCATAACCTTTATGTATTATGCAGTTTTACCCGCTTTTCTTCTTAATTCTTCACCTACGTATTTAACTCCTTTTCCTTTGTAAGGCTCTGGCTTACGGAAAGATCTGATCTTTGCTGCAACCTGTCCAACTAACTGCTTGTCTAAAGAAGACAATTTAATGATTGGGTTTTTACCTTTTTCAGATACAGTTTCAACTTTTACTTCCTGAGCAATTTCTAAAACTATATTGTGAGAAAATCCTAAAGCTAAATCTAATTTCTGTCCTTGATTTGATGCTCTGTAACCTACACCAACCAATTCAAGTTCTTTTGTCCAGCCTTGAGATACACCTTGAATCATATTATGAATCAATGCTCTGTACAATCCGTGCTGTGCTCTGTGATCTTTTGATTCAGATGGTCTCTCTAAAGTTAGAGTTCCGTCCTCATTCTTTATTGCTATATCTCCGATATTCTGAGTTAACTCACCTAATTTACCTTTAACAGTAACTACGCCTTCTTTTACTTCAACATTAACTCCTTCCGGAATCGATATTGGGTTTTTTCCTATTCTTGACATCTTACTTTCTTTTTAATAAACCAAACATAAAACCTCACCACCTACATTTTCCTGACGTGCTTTTTTATTGGTCATTACTCCTTTAGAAGTAGAAATAATGGCAATACCTAGTCCGTTCAAAACTCTTGGCATTTCGTTAGCACCAGCATATTTTCTCAAACCTGGTGTACTTACTCTTTGAATGTTCTTGATTACAGGTTGCTTTGAATCTTTATCATACTTTAAAGCAATCTTAATAATGTCTTGAACTTTGTTCTCGATGAACTTATAACTAAGAATATACCCTTGATCAAATAAAATCTTGGTCATTTCTTTTTTTAAGTTCGACGCTGGAATTTCCACAACTCTGTGTCCGGCGCTTGCAGCATTTCTAATTCTTGTTAGATAATCTGCGATTGGATCTGTATACATATATAAATATTTACGGT
>NZ_JBPCUJ010000108.1:0-4282 GCF_051011215.1 Lutimonas sp. | reverse complement strand
ATTGATATTCTCATCGGAAGAACTATGCCATATGCGACCTATGACCCTATAGTTGTTGATTTGGCCGGTTCCGGTGAATTAGGACTTATTCAAAATACAAGCCTTAAACAGGCACTTACACATTGGTCATCAAATATAAAGGACGTCATAGAGGACGAAGTTATTTGGAAAGATTATAGAAACCATCAATATTTTCCTTTTTTGGTAAAACATTATCAGCTGAGAACGATCAGAAATAAGGCTTTTGAATCAAATCTTCTTGGTACCTATTCTTTGGCGGTTGGGGAAAACAACGAATTGTATATCGATAATAACATTGGTGAAACGAAGCACCCTGAAGACTTCAATCATTTATTGGATCATCCGGATTTTGAAGATCATTTAACCAGGTGTTATTCGATCAACAGCTGGGCTAATGTTCAATCTGATGTGTTGCGAAAGCGCATCGTTACAATGATTGAATTAATAGAAAAAGAGTTAGACAAGAAGGGTATCAAAAATAATTATTGAAGCTGTAACAATGATGATGCTTTCGTGTCTGTAAAAGCATCATTGAAATGATTCTTCAGTTTCTTCTGCTAGAAACTTATCAAATCTGGGATTGTGGAATAATCGTTAAAACAAACAATAAAGAAATGAACAAATATATAACCAATGGAATCATCTTAATGTCAGCTGCAATGCTTTGTTTGAGCTGTCAACAAAATGCAGTTACCAAAGATGAGGAAAGTATTTATGACAAAACAGATGCCTATGTGCTTGACATGATGGATAGTCTCGATATTATTGGACTAAATTATTGTGTGTTGATTGACGGGAAGCTGATGCATAAAAAAGCTTTTGGCCTGGCAAACTACGAGCATGAAGTACCCATGACACAGGATCATTTATTTGCTGTGGCCTCTATGTCAAAACTATTTAGTTCAATGGCTTTGCATAAATTATTAAAAGATAACAATCGAAATGTGAATGAGACTGTCAGTGAGTTTCTTCCTGAGAGAAAGGACTTACCTGTGTCGTGGACAGCCTCCAGCCTAAAAAGTTTATTGAGTCATAGTTCGGGCATACCCGATCAAATAGATTATCAGATTTATCTGGCACCTGACAGCGAAGATGTTGTAATTGAGGCCTTGCAAAACAAGCCTTTTTCTTCGGCACCGGGCGAAACTAATAAGTATAATGCTACCGGATTTTTACTTATTCGTATGATTATTGAAGAATTAGCCGGGCAAGACTTTGAGAGCTATATGCAAGAAAACTATTTTGATCAGCTCAACTTATCAAAGGCCAACTATGGTGGCTTTAAAAAAGTAGTGCCGCATAGAGTGAAAAGCTACAGAATGGTTGGAGAGCATCTTGAAATGTTTCCATTAAATTACAGCTCACCCATGTATGCCGCGGCAGGATTGAATATTAATATGGAAGAGCTGGTTGTTTGGACCCAAGCCGTATTGGATGGTAAAATCATCAGCAAAGAAGAACTAACACCTATTTGGAAACCTGTAGTTCTAAATAATGGCAAGCCTGGATATTTTGGTTTAGGCTGGCACACCTATGAATTGGGAAATGGAATTTCGATGACCGGGCATGGAGGTGCAGGGATTTCTGTGATAAGACATTATTATAAAGAAAACTCGAAGGAGACGGTAACGGTTATATTATTGACAAATGGTGCTAGAAATTGGCTAAAGTCTCCTGATGATGTCAATATGGGGATCGCTAATTTTTTTATGCCTGGTGTCCTTGATTGAGAATAGCTGAACCTAAAGCAGCTAAGTTACTTTTATTGTTTTGAAGAAAATTAATGTCATAATCAGTATAAATTTATATCTTGATTTATTAAACAATATTCTTTATTTTTTAATTTGCACATATGATTCTTAAAAACAAATTTACAAGCTTAGTGATCATAATTTTCATGATCGGTCAGAGTATTATTGGTCAAGAAATAAGCGGTGTCGTTAGCGATTTAATAGGACCACTGCAGGGAGCCCAAGTCAGAATTAAAGGATCAAATCGATTTGAAATCACCGATGCGAAGGGGAATTATAACATCAAAATTGACTCGACACAGCAAATCCTTGTATTTTCATTTATAGGTTTTAACATTGTCGAGAAGCAGGTGAATGACAAAAGAAAAATAAATGTAATACTTGAAGTAAACGAACAGACATTTGATGAAACGGTAATTACTGCTCTGGGTATTTCAAGAAACAAAAAGTCATTAGGATATAGGTCGCCAGGAAGCTCGAATTTAAATTTCGATCATAATAACGAAGGTTATGCTGCTATTCGTGAAAATGGCTTTGCTGATGTAATAAAAAAACCATTGTCCACTTTTTCTGTGGACATAGATGGAGCCTCTTATAGTAATATGAGACGTTTCATTAACAAAGGAAAGCTTCCGCCGGTAGATGCTGTAAGAATAGAAGAAATGATAAACTATTTTAGTTATGCTTATGAGCAACCGGATGATAAGGTACCTTTTGGCATTGTGACAGAATTATCAAGCTGTCCATGGAATGAAAAAAATTCACTTTTGCATATTGGCTTGCAAGGAATGAAAATTGACATGGAAAATTTACCAGCTTCTAACATTGTGTTCTTATTAGATGTTTCTGGGTCCATGTCAGATTCTAATAAATTACCATTATTGAAATCCTCATTAAGGCTTTTATTAGAAAATCTTCGCGAGCAGGATCGAGTGGCCATAGTGGTATATGCGGGTAGTGCTGGCCTGGTATTGCCTTCAACTTCATGTGGCTCTAAGATAACGATACTTGAAGCCCTGGAAGATTTAAGGGCTGGAGGATCAACAGCAGGTGGTGATGGTTTACAACTGGCCTATAAAGTAGCTCGTGAGAATTTTATTGAAAATGGGAATAATAGAATCATTCTTGCTACGGATGGTGACTTTAATGTGGGTATAAGTAGTAATGGGGATTTAGAAAGATACATTGAAAAAGAACGTGAACAAGGGATTTGGATATCTACATTAGGCTTTGGAATGGGAAATTATAAAGATGATAAATTGGAACTGATAGCGAACAAGGGAAATGGAAATTATTCATATATAGATAATTTACTGGAAGCGAGAAAGGTATTGGTGAGTGAATTTGGAGGCACTATGTTTACCATAGCAAAAGATGTAAAACTACAACTTGAATTTAATCCTTATTATGTGTCAAAATACAGATTAATTGGTTATGAAAATCGAATGTTGAATGAAGAAGATTTTGATGATGATCAAAAGGATGCAGGGGATATCGGAGCCGGCCATTCCGTAACAGCCCTTTATGAAATTGTTTCATCTGATAATGTAGAATTTGGGGCTGATTTAAAATACCAGAAAACGAAATTAACGAAGAAAGCAATTGGCAGCAATGAACTTGTAACCGTGCAACTTCGCTATAAAGATCCAAATGGAAACAAGAGTAAACTAGTTGAAAAAGTGGTGATAAACAGTCCAGTAGCGCTTGAAAAAACCAGTGATGCTTTTCGGTTTTCAGCTTCTGTTGCAGAATTTGGAATGCTTTTACGCGATTCAGAATACAAAGGAACCGCTACTTGGGAGTCTGCTGCAAAGTTAGCTAAAGAGGCAAAGGGAAATGATGAAGAAGGGTATCGTGGAGAAATGATTCGATTGTTAGATAGCGCTCAACTTTTAACCGATGAAGATCAAGATGTATCGAATAGTGAAAAGGATCCTAAGTAACGATCTCGAACGGGGCTAAAAGATGATTGTTGCTGAAGAATAAAAGGAAAGAACAATAAAGAGTTTTACTACTTCTTTAAAAAACAAGCGACAGGTGTTTGATATAAAAAGTTGAACCAAACAAATCTTTTTAAAAATGAAAACAACAACATTTCTAACATTTGTGGGCGATCAATGCGGAAAGGCTGCAGAAGCAATGCATTTCTACACTTCTATTTTTCCAAATTCAGAAATAATGAGCGTCATAAAATTCTCAGAAGGAGAAGCAGGAGGAACACCCGAACTTATAAAGCATGCTGTGTTTACCTTAAATGGAACTGAATACATGCTTTCTGAAAATAATTATAAGCATGCCTGGTCTTTTAGCCCTGGTGTTTCTTTGTTTGTTAGCTGTGACACTGAACATGAAATACAAAAATTGTTTCAAGAACTCTCATCGGATGGAGGAATGGTCATGGTTCCTCTTGACAATTATCAAGGCTCAGGTGATTATGGATTTGGTAAAAAATTTGGATGGTGCCAAGACAAATACGGTATTTCATGGCAATTAAATCTTTCTGAATAAGT
>NZ_JBPCUJ010000107.1:0-36390 GCF_051011215.1 Lutimonas sp. | reverse complement strand
ATTGTGGAGTGATGGAAATGTTCAAGCAGTTTGCAGAAATCACTACTGTGGTATCCTATAAAGCAAAAAAAAGCTCCTGAATCAGGAGCTTTTTTTAATATGATCTTTTATTAATTACTATTCGATGAGTTTATAATTGTTACCACTAAGGCAGTCATAGAGATCAACAGACCTAAAGAGGATAAAATTACACCTGTTTGTGCGCCAATGGCCGAACCTTTCGCTCTTGTTTTATTTGGCTCTACATAAACTACATCATTTTGTGACAGGTAATAAACCGGTGAGTTGAATAAATCATCTGATTTCAAATTTACCCTTGTATAGGTTTTTTTTCCATCGTAGTCTTGAATCACCAAGACGTTTTCTCGTTCACCATAAATGGTTAAATCACCTGCAAGTGATAAGGCTTCGATTAAGGTTATTCTTTCATTCGTAGCTGTAAAGGTTCCTGGTCTGGCAACTTCTCCCAACACGGTAATTCTATAATTGACCGTTTCGATGTCCACAATAGGATCCTTGATATAATCTGTTAATTTATCTTGCAACATCTTGGTGGCCTGAGCCCTGTTCATTCCTGCGATTTGTATTAGACCTAAAACCGGAAAATTGATATCGCCATCTGGATTTACTCGGTAGGTTTGTATTCTTTCTCTTCCACGGGCATCTAAATTATCAAGTGAAACACTGACTGAGGATTTATTAAAAGGCCTTGCCGCTTCTGCATCCAATGCATTTACCACAATGACCAATTCATCATCAACATGATATGTCGGAGAGTAACTGTCGAGACCAATCGAATTATCCGAACTGTTCATTCCATTAAAATAGACGACATCTTCTTTTGTCGCACAAGAAAACAAGAAACTGGTTAGGATAACCAGGGTAGCAATTTTTTTCATTTTGAGGGGTTTTAGTTAACGAATATACTTATTTATTTTAATTATGCAAATCTATCATTCTAATAGCAAGGACTTTATACCTCTGCCTTTAAGACCTTTTTTCCTATCTGAAAATACTCGAACCCTTTGCTTTCCAAACGCAAATGAGAGTACTGATTTCTACCATCAAAAATAATGGGACTAATCAATTTCATTTTTAGCTCTTCAAAATCCGGAGACCTAAATTCCTTCCATTCCGTCAGTAAAATCATGGCGTTCGCATCAGAAAGAGTTTCATATTTTGAATTAAAATAACTGACATTAGGTGTATCCTTTAAATAAAAAGACTGGGCTTCATGCATCGCTTTTGGATCATAGGCTTTTATCTGAGCACCTCTTTTAACCAATTCATTAATTATATAAATAGCCGGAGCCTCCCGCATGTCATCGGTTCCGGGTTTAAAAGCCAAGCCCCAAACAGCAAATGTTTTACCCGTCAAATCTTCTCCAAAACGCGTAATTACTTTTTTCGCAATCACCAGTTTTTGTTCGTCATTTACGGCTTCTACTGAAGAAATCAAAGAGGCGTGGTAGCCTTCATTCTCCGCAATTTTCTTTAAGGCCTTTACATCTTTGGGAAAACAAGAACCTCCATATCCACTTCCCGGATAAATAAAACTATAGCCAATTCTTGAGTCAGATCCGATACCTATCCTCACCTGATTTACATCGGCGTCTACCAATTCACAAATATTTGCGACCTCGTTCATAAAAGAAATTTTAGTCGCCAGCATGGCATTCGCTACATATTTTGTCATTTCGGCTGATCGAACATCCATTTCGATCATTCTATCGTGGTTGTGTGTAAATGGAGCATATAAATCTCTCATTCTCTGAAATGCCGCTTCACTATCTGCTCCAATCACAATTCTGTCCGGTTTCATAAAATCCTGGATAGCAGCTCCTTCTTTTAAAAATTCAGGATTCGAAACTACATGAAATTCAATCTCTTCCTGGCGTTTTTCTAATTCCGTTGCTATGGCTGCTGTTACCTTGTCTGCCGTTCCGACAGGAACGGTGGACTTGTCAACCACAACAAGTGGCTTTTTAATCTTTTGACCTATTTCAGAAGCAACACTCAGAACATATTGAAGGTCCGCAGAACCATCCTCTCCCATAGGAGTCCCAACAGCTATAAAAACCACCTTTGACTTGTTTAAGCCATCTTCAAGGTTGGTACTAAAATGTAAACTTCCATTTGCAACATTTTTTAGCACCATCGACTCCAGTCCTGGTTCATAAATTGGGATAATCCCTTCTTTTAGTTTATCGATTTTTTTTTGATCTATATCTATACAGGTCACATGATTTCCCATTTCGGCAAAACAAGTACCGGTAACTAAGCCAACATATCCTGATCCAATAACAGTTATATTCATTTTTAAACTTTTACCGTTTCTCTTTTTTGAATTTTTCTTAAAAAACTCATGGGAATATTCACGTTAAAACAACTCCCTAAGGAATCAATTTTTACCACTACACGATGATTTTTTCCTTCTCTGGTACACGTAGCAATCAATCCCATAAATGGTCCATTCATAACCTCTACATCATCCCCTGTGGTAAGATCAACACATGCGGAAATTTCCTGACTTTCTTTTGTACCTGTCAATATTCGAAGGTTTTCTATCTCAACTGCCCGTATCTTGGCAGGCTTCCCTAAATGCTTTAAAACATTTACCGTACCCTGAATCGGTAGGGTCTGATAAAGATCCTTTTCTGCCATGTTCACAAAAACGTAAGAGGATATTAAAGGTACTTCTATGGTTTTTTTTCGGTCACTCCATTGTCGGATGGTTTTCACCATTGGCAAAAAAACCTCAATATTTTGATCCACCATTCTTTGGTATACTTTTTTCTCAGACCTTGGCTTTGTAAAAATTGCATACCAACTGGTTATTTCTTCATTTTTTTTCAATCTCATCTTTCAGCGTGTTAGTTGAACTAAGTTTCTTGACAGATACTTTTTGAATTGACGAACAAATATAATATTTAATATATTTACCCTGCAATATAAAACGAGAATTATCAGTCCTGATTCTCCCATTTAATCCCTGATCCATTGAACAGAATTGTTATATCTGTAACCAACGATTTAGTAACAGATCAACGTGTTATTAAAACCTGTGAATGTTTTAACGAATTGGGCTTTGAAATATTGTTAATCGGCAGGAAATGGAAATCCAGTCCGGAAGCCAATTTTCCGTTTAAGACATACAGGTTTAGATTATTCTTTAATCATGGTTTTTTATTTTATGCCGAATATAATCTGCGGTTATTTTTTAAATTATTGTTTTTAAAAAAACAGATCCTGTATGCCAATGATCTGGATACCTTACTACCGAATTATCTGGTTAGTAAAATATCAACTTGTAAACTCATTTATGACAGCCACGAATATTTTACCGAAGTTCCAGAATTGATCTCCCGGCCTCGCGTCAAATGGTTTTGGTCCCAAATTGAGGAAAAGATCTTTCCTAAATTAAAAAATGTGATCACAGTAAGCCCTAAAATTGCTGAGATATATACATCAAAATATCAAGTGCCTGTAACTGTGGTTCGAAATGTTCCGAAGAAGTACAGGTCAAAAACAGATCCTTCATTCAATCTTAGAAAAAAGGATCATCATATCATCGTATATCAAGGCGCCTTAAACATGGGACGTGGTCTGGAGCTTATGATCAAAACCATGCCTTTACTCAAAGACTGTTTGTTAATAATTGTTGGACAAGGAGATATAGGTGCTGCCCTTAAGGATCAGGTAAAACATTTACATTTGCAGGAACAAGTCATTTTTCTGGGGCGTATAGTGCCTGATGAGCTAATCGGCATCACTAGGCAAGCGGATGTGGGAATCAGTCTTGAAGAAAATCTAGGGCTGAGTTACCGTTATTGCTTGCCCAATAAAGTATTTGATTATATACAGGCGGAAATTCCTGTGTTGGTTTCTGATCTTCCTTTGCTTAAAAAACTAGTGAAAGATTTTGAGATTGGAAAAACGCTCACATCAAGAAATCCTGAGTTCATGGCTCAACAAATCAAGGAGCTAATTAAGAATAAAACCTTTTATAAAACGGGGTTGAAAAAAGCATCAGAAATCTATACTTGGGATAAAGAAAAAAAAGTATTAATTGATTTTATAACTAATATTGAATAAAAAATTACATATCATCAGTTTTGATGTTCCATATCCTCCGAACTATGGAGGCGTCATTGATGTTTTTCACAAGGTACAGGCGCTTGCAGCCTGCCATGTTGAAATATATTTACATATGTTCCAATATGGTCGTCAAAAACAATCAAAACTAAATAGCTATTGTAAAGAGGTTCATTATTACAATAGAAACACCTCTGCTCTGAATGCATTGGGTTTGATGCCTTATATTGTAAAATCAAGAAAGAGTAGTGATTTAAACACCAATCTCAAGAAAATTGAGGCCCCTATTTTATTAGAAGGTCTTCACACGACCTTTATATTGAAAGCGAAGCTTTTTTCAGACCGCAGGATTTTGGTGAGGGCGCATAATATTGAACATTTGTATTACCAGCATCTGGCAAATACCGAAGGAAACATCTTTAAAAAGCTATATTATTGGAGTGGATCTCGAAAATTAAAGCGTTATGAGAAGGTGTTAAAAGGCGCGGATAAGATATTACCATTATCAATGAAGGAGTCTGAATACTTCAAAAAAAAATATAGTGAGGAAAAAGTAACATTTTTACCAGCATTTCATGCAAGTAATGGATTCCACGAACTATCAAAAAAAGGCTATTTTGCTTTCTTTCATGGCAACCTCAACGTAACAGATAATGTGAATACGGTCTTACTGCTTATTGATATTTTTAAACCATTGGATTATCCTTTGGTAATCGCAGGCAACACCTCTGACAAAAAACTTTTGTCAAAAATTGACCACTATAAAAATATCAGCTTTATAGAATTAAAAGATGAAGATCAACTATTCGAATTGTTGCACAGGGCACATGTTAACATTTTGTTCTCTAAAAATAAAGCTGGTCTCAAATTGAAACTAATAAATTCTGTTTTCCAGAGCAGATACGTAATTGCAAATAACAATGTAGCTGAAGGATCAGGATTAGAACCGCTGGTGAAAATAGCAAATACAAAAAAAGAAATCACGCATCAGTTACTACAACTAATAGACAAAGATTTTTCGGAAGAGGAAATTGCCAAAAGGTACGACTTGTTGAAATTATACGACAATCAAAACAATGCCCGGCTCCTTATGGAAGAACTTTATTCTTGATTAAACGACTTCAAATATTTTCCCGCCTTCACATTTGAGGGTTTTATGCGGAAATTTTAATATCAAGGCATAATCATGCGTAGCCATTAATATGGTAATTCCTGCCTTGTTAATATCTTCCAGAACATTCATAATTTCTACAGAGGTTTTGGGATCTAAATTTCCTGTAGGTTCATCAGCCAGGATCATTTCAGGAGTATTCAGCAAGGCTCTGGCGATCGCAACTCGCTGTTGCTCCCCACCAGAAAGTTGGTAAGGCATTTTAAACCCTTTGGTTTTCATATCTACCTTTTCTAAAACTTCGTTTATTTTCACTTCCATCTGATTTTTACCTTTCCAGCCGGTGGCCTTTAAAACAAAAAATAAATTATCATAAACGGACCTGTCGTTTAACAACTGAAAATCCTGAAAGACAATTCCAATTTTTCTTCTTAAAAAAGGGATATCCTTTTCTTTTAATTTTCGAAGATCAAAATCTACAATCGATCCTTTCCCATTCTGTAAAGGCAAGTCTCCATAAAGCGTCTTCATTAAGCTACTTTTCCCGCTACCGGTTTTTCCTATAATATAATTGAAATCCCCCTTTTGAATATCGAGATTAATATCGGACAGGATTAAATTTTCTCTTTGAAATATTGAGGCGTCATTTAATTGAAGCATTTTCCTTTTTTTTGTGAAACTATCCCTTGTTTTATTTCTGTTCGTTATCCTGATCGGAAACTAAAGAATGACAAACTTAATGTTTAAATTTGAAATAATAAAGTCCCTGAAATGTATAAATAGGCAGCAGCGAAAAAGTGACTAAATTTGTTTAAAAAGTGGCATTGATCTTATGGAGATCTTTTTAACTCAATTTTTAACAAAGATTTTAAAAATAAAATGTCCTTCTATTTGAGAGGAAGTGGTAATATTAACGACTCTAAGAAGAAACCCGAAGAAATGGAAATAATAAATTTCATCAAAGCTAGGCTTGACCCAAAGAAACGGGCAGTTCATGTACGTTTTCAAATATATGTAATTGTAGGTCTTTTATTCGTTTTGTCATTCAACTCTTGTAAAGAATCCACTCCTGAACTGGGCCTAAAAGAAGGCGTTTGGAGGGGCGCTATTTCCGCTCAAGGCAATGACATCCCTTTTAACTTTGACGTTTCTAAAAATAAAGGTGCTTATCAGATTAAACTGGTGAACGGACTTGAAAAATTGGCTATTGATAAGATTGATATCCTTGAAGATTCTCTTTTTTTTGACATGCATATTTTTGATATCAGCGTAAAAGCAAAAATATATCAAGACAGCCTGGTGGGAACTTATACGAAGAATTATGCTGAAGATTATGTGCTTCCCTTTAAGGCTTTCTATGGGAAAAAGGATCGTTTTGACAATATCAGCAGTTCAACTAGTTTCGACGGAAGCTGGGAAACTACCTTTACAGATTCAAAAGGAAAAGAAACACCGGCCATAGGAATATTTAAAAAAGAAGGGAATGCGCTTCGAGGAACTTTTCTAACTAAGACAGGGGATTATAGATACCTAGATGGCTATACGAATAAAGATACCATGTACTTGTATACATTTGATGGAAATCATATCTATAAATTTCGGGCTTTTAAAGAAAATGACTCTATTTTAAAAGGAGAATACTGGTCGGGCAAAACAAGTTATAAAACGTTTGTCTCAATAAAGAATGATACAGTCGCTTTGCCAGATGCAAATAGTCTGACCTATTTAAAAGAAGGCTATGATAAAATTGACTTTTCTTTCCCCGATTTGGATGGCAATTTAGTGTCTCCTTCTGACAAAAAATACCAAGATAAAATAGTAATTCTGCAGATATTAGGTACCTGGTGTCCGAATTGTATGGATGAAACCAGATTCTTAACCGATTGGTATAATAAAAACCACTCTAAAGGAGTTGAAATTATTGGTTTGGCTTATGAAATTAAGCCCGAATTTGAATACGCCAGAGATCGGGTCCAAACTATGAAAGAAAAAATGAATGTTCCTTACGATTTCGTCATTGCTGGTACTTCATCAACAAAATCTGCTTCTGAATCTTTGCCAATGCTTAATAAAGTAATGTCATTTCCAACCTCTATCATTATTGATAGAAAAGGAAAAGTAAGGAGAATTCATACGGGCTTTTCCGGCCCTGCCACTGGAGTTCATTATGAAGAATTTGTAGATGATTTTAATCAATTTATGAAGAAACTGATTGAAGAATAAATGGTTTGTTTTTTGTCAAAAACGAGGACTTTTCAACAATCTGTTGAACTAATCAACAATTTCACAATTTATTTCTTATTTGACGTTAGCTAAATAATCTATGTGCTATTTTTGATTTTTTCTAATGGATTCCATTCAATGAGGTTGCTAAAAATATTCATTTTATTTACACTTTTTTCTGTTTTCCAAGTAAATGGGCAGAAGTCTGTCATTTACACGCATGAGCTCGTTGAGTTTAATCATGCCATGCAGCTCTATTCCAACAAAGATTATGTTGCCTCACAATTAATTTTTGAAAAAATAAAAAACACCTTTGATGAAGCCTCAGAATTAAAGGCAAGATCTTATTATTATGAAGCCTTTTGTGCCATTAGATTAAAGCAAAAAAATGCCGATGATCTGATGAACACCTTTTTTGAAAAATTCCCTACCAGTACCAAGCGCAATACTGCCTTTCTGGAAGTGGGAGATTATTATTTTAATAATCGTAGTTATGCCTATGCCTTAAAATGGTTTAATAAAATCAACGAAAACAATTTAACACTTTACAGTCAGGAAGATTTTAATTTTAAAAAAGCATACGCCTTATTTGCTGTTGGAAGTTTTGCAAATTCACGAAAATATTTTTCAAAACTATTGGATTCAGATACCTATGGAGCCCAGGCTAAATATTATTATGGGTATATGGCTTATCAGGATGATGATTATACAGAAGCCGATAAATACCTCAATCAAGTGGCAGATAACAAGGGTTTTGATGATGACATACCCTACTATATGGCAAACATCAAATTCAAAACTGGTAAATTTCAGGAAGCCATCGATGCCGCTCTACCGCTCTTGGAAAAATCAAATGGAATTCAACGATCAGAATTGTCTAAAATTATTGGAGAGAGCTATTTTAACCTGAATGATTTTGAAAATGCCATTCCTTATCTCTTGGACTATCAAGGAAAAAAAGGGAAATGGAATAATACAGATTACTACTTGCTTGGCTATGCCTATTATCAGCAAAAAGATTATGAAGAGGCTGTAAACTGGTTTTCTAAAATAATCGATGGAAACAATGCCGTTTCTCAAAATGCCTATTACCACCTGGCTGAATGCTATTTGAAAAGCGACCGAAAACAAGAAGCTCTGAATGCCTTTCGAAATGCCAAACAAATGGATTTTAGTCCGGAAATAAAAAAAGATGCCTGGTTAAATTACGCCAAGCTTAGCTATGAAATTGGAAATCCGTACAAGAGTGTTGCTGAAGTAATTCAGGAATACCTGGCAGCCTATCCGGATGAAATCGATCAGACGGAAGTAAGAGAATATCTCATCAGCGCCTATATCGCGGCCAATGATTTTCAGGGCGCTTTGAACTATTTGAAAAATGCAGATGCTGAAGATAATGATACCTATCATAAGGTGGCATTTTTATATGGGGTACAACTGTTTAAAGATGGACGATTCGACAAGGCTATAGAAAATTTTGATCTTTCACTCGAAACCTCATCCGATTCTGAATTTAAGGCTCGGTCTTTATTTTGGAAAGGTGAATCCTTATACAGGTTAAAAAAATACGATCAGGCCATGGGAAGTTTTCAGAATTTTTCGAAAATGGCAGAGGCCCGGGAAACAAAAGAATACAATGTCATTTTATACCATCTGGCATATACCTATTTTCAATTAAAGGATTACAACCAGGCCGGAGGTCATTTCAATGAATTTCTGGCTATTTCTATTGATCAGGAACTTGCCAGAGATAGTTATTTGAGACTGGGTGATTGTTTCTTTGCATTAAGCAGTTATTTTAAAGCGATTCCCGCCTATGAAAAAGTTATCGATGCCAATGATGTAGATGTTGATTATGCACAGTTGCAAATTGCATTTTGCTATGGCTACATGGGTGAAACAGATAAAAAAATAGCCTCACTGATCGATTTTACAGAAGTAAATCTAAAGTCCACCCTTCGGGATGATGCCTTCTACGAATTAGGTAATTCTTACGTGAAATTAAGTAAGAATGCGGAAGCGCTGAATGCCTATGATGAAGTCGTCACTAATTATCGGATGAGTTCATTGGTATCAAAATCATTATTAAAGCAGGGACTTGTATATTTTAATTCAGATCAAAACAACCAGGCCCTTGACAAATACAAGCAGGTAGTCAATACCTATCCCGGGACGGAGGAAGCCAAAGAAGCAATTGCAAATGCCAAACAAATATATATTCAACAGGGTCGCGTTGATGAATATGAAAATTTTATCAGAAATGTCGATTTTGTCAATGTAACAGATGAGGAAATTGAGAATACAATGTTTGCTTCTGCCGAACAATTTTATCTGACCAACAACTGGGATAAAGCTATTGAATCATTCAATAAATACCTCGAAAGATTCCCTGCAGGCTCAAATGCCTTAACGGCAAATTTCTTTTTAGCCGATGCCCTTAATAATACAGACCAACTGGAAAAAGCGATTCCTCATTATCAGTTTATTCTGGAAAAGGATAAGAATCAATACACCGAGAAGTCCTTGTTGAATGTATCTTACTTTTATCTCAATCAAGAAAACTGGGAGCAGGCCATGGTTCTTTTAGCAAGGTTAGAACAGGAAGCCGAAACCGAACAAAACATTTTGTTTGCCCAAAGCAATCTTATGAAAGGGAATTACGCCTTAAAAAAATTCGATGAAGCTGAGGACTACGCTGCCAAAGTAATGGAACATCCAAAACTGGAACCAAAAATACTTTCAGATGCACAGATTATCATCGCCAGATCAGCTTTCGAAACAGGTGACTTCTTAAAAGCACAGGACGCTTTTAAAATTGTTGAGGAATCTGCAACGGGAGAGTTAAAAGCCGAGGCAATTTACTTCGATGCTTTTTTTCTGCATGATGAAGGAAATTATAAATTATCGAATGTCGCAGTACAAAAGCTGGCCTCCGAATTTTCAGCCTTCAGATATTGGGGAGGAAAAGGCTTGATCATTATGGCCAAAAATTTTTATGAACTGGAAGATGCCTATCAAGCCACTTATATTTTAGAAAGTGTGATTCAGAAATTTTCTGAATTTGAAGATCTCACAGAATCAGCCAGAACTGAACTTAACAGAATAAAAACCAAGGAGTCAAAAACCAATTCATCCGTCATTATTGAATAAGAAAAAGTCAAATAGGAATCAAAAATGAGTAAATACAACATATTCTTTTTACTGTTATTAATCAGTACCCTGGCTTTTTCGCAAAAAAAGAAAAAGGAAAGGATTGCTACTGAAGAGGTCAATGTGGTAAAGCCTTTTTCTCCGACAGTTTCTGAGGCCTTTAAAATTAATTCAGAGCCGGAAATTGACAGTATCGATATCGGTGGTAAAAAAGAGATTAGTTATACCATTAACTCCATTCCGGTTGCTTCAACATTTACTCCTGCAAAAGGAAAAGCCAAGACTCTTAAACGAGTTCCCAGAGAACGTTTTTACAATAATTATATTTCTGCCGGATACGGAAATTATAGTACACCCATTATAGAGATTTTTGCTCACAGTAATTCTTCAAATTATAATGATTTTGGAGGGTTTTTAAAATACCACTCTTCTGGGGGAGGCATTGATGGCCTTGTACTGGATGATGATTTTAAAGATCTGGATGTCGACCTCTATTACAAGCAATCTGAAAGAATGTTTGATTGGAATGTTAAAGGAGGTTTAGACTATTTAAGCACCAATTGGTATGGACTATCGGATCAAATTGAGTATTCAGAAGCAACCATTAATTCTATCGTAGAACGACAATCCTATACCAATATCCATTTAAGCGGTGGTATTGAATTTTTTGACTCTTTAATCCATACAGGAGGGCTGTCGTTTAATCGATTTTCAGATAAATACAAAAGCGGGGAGAATCATCTTGACATTGATGCTATTATTGATTTTCCGATCGGTCAGGAATTAATGTATTCAGAAATTAGTTTCGAACTGTTAAATGGAAAATTCGAAAATGATTATTTCCAAACGGAAAAACTGAATTACACCTATTTTAATATCGGGTTTAGTCCAAATTTTGAAGTACTAAGAGAAAATTTGACGCTCAATTTAGGAGCCAGACTATACTATAGTATCACCAATAATTTTGAAGGCAGTAAATTTTATTTCTATCCAAATATCACGGCCTCTTACAATATTAGTGAAGAAGCACTTATAGCTTATGCTGGAGTTATAGGGGACCTACAACAAAATAGCTATGAAAATTTTGTCTATGAAAACCCCTTTGTTTCACCAACACTATACATTCAAAGAACCGATCAGCAATACAATGCATATGCAGGTATCAAAGGATTGTTAAATTCAAAAATTCGCTTCAATTTAAAGGCAGCTTATATTAGTGAAAAAGACAAACCTTTGTACAAATTAAATCCATCATTGACAGATGGAAGCAATGAAGTTAATGAAGGCTATGAGGCGGCAAATTCTTTTCAAGTAGTGTACGATGATGTAAATACCATCTTTTTTAATGCCGAAATTATTTTTGACCTGTGGAAAGAATTTAAATTTGGAGGGAATCTTGATTTTAATTCCTACAGCTTAAAAAATGAAGAGCAGGCATGGAATTTACCTTTGATGAAAGCCACCTTACTTGCCAAGTATACCAGAAAAAAATGGAGTGCTGGTGCTGATTTGTTCTTTTCTTCGGATAGAAAAGATGAATTATCCATCATTCCCGATACCAGTATAAGAGTCACCAATGCCGCTTATTTCGATATGAACCTCAACGGAATCTATACCATTGATGACAAATTCGATGTTTTTGTCAATGTCAATAATATTCTAAGTGACAACTATCAGGTCTATACCAACTTTAAGGTGCAGGGTCTGCAGGTTTTTGGAGGTGTCAAATATAAATTCGACTTCTAGCTGTACATTTTCTTGTAATAGGTCTGATAGGCTCCTGAAGTTACATTGTCAAGCCAGTTTTCATTGGCCAGATACCAATCCAGTGTTTTTTCCAGTCCCTCTTCAAAAGTAACACTTGGCTTCCATCCCAAATTTCTATTTATTTTGTCCGCGTCAATGGCATATCTTCTGTCATGACCTGCCCTATCCTTTACATAGGTAATCAATTGCTCAGAACTTCCCTTGTCTCTTCCCAGTTTCTGGTCCATAAGTTGACATAACAACTTTATGAGGTTCAAATTGGTCCATTCATTGAAACCTCCGATATTGTAAGTCTCCCCCAATGTACCCTCATGAAAGATCGTATCAATGGCGGTTGCATGATCTTCTACAAACAGCCAGTCACGGGTATAATTTCCATCTCCATATACCGGAAGTGGCATTGATTTTTTAATATTATTGATAAATAAGGGTATTAATTTTTCAGGAAACTGGTTCGCTCCATAATTATTTGAGCAATTGCTGATAACAAATGGCAAACCATAAGTGTTTCCATAAGCCCTTACGATATGATCTGACGCCGCTTTTGAAGAAGCGTAGGGAGATTGAGGGTCATAGGAAGTTGTTTCGGTAAAAAGTCCTGTTTTGCCTAACGAACCATAGACTTCATCCGTGGAAACATGGTAAAACAATTTCCCTTCAAAACTATTCTCATGCGCTGCTCTAAAGGCATTTAAGAGATTAGCAGTACCCAATACATTGGTTTCGATAAAATCATTGGGATTGGTAATGGAGCGATCTACATGACTTTCTGCCGCCAGATGAATAACCGCATCAAAGCGATGCTCAAGGAATAATTCATGCATCACATCGCCTTCCTTAATATCAGCCTTGATAAAATGATAATTCTTTTGTGATTCCAGGTCTTTAATATTCTCTAAATTACCGGCATAGGTAAGTGCATCCAGGTTATATATTTGATATTCAGGATATTTATTCACGAATAAGCGGACCACATGAGAACCAATAAAACCAGCGCCTCCTGTAATCAATATACTTTTGTTTTTCTCCGACATAATTCGAACTTTATTATTTAATTCTTATTGCTGTTTTAATTGCCATTTCCATGCTGAACTTAGTGCTTCATCCAGACCTAATTCTGCCTTCCAACCCAATTCTTGATTGGCCAATGTTGTATCGGCATATGCTGCGGTAATATCTCCTTCTCTTCTATCAACAATCTTATATTGTAAAGCTGTTTGATTTACCTTTTGAAAGGCATTCACAACATCCAGCACTGAACTTCCGGTCCCTGTTCCCACATTAAAATATTCCATTTTAGATTTGTTATCCTTCTTCAGTAATCTTTGTAAGGCACATATATGAGCTTTTGCCAAATCAACTACATGGATATAATCTCTTACGGCAGTTCCGTCTGGTGTTGGATAATCATCTCCAAATACAGACAATTCTCCTCTCAAGCCCGCCGCAGATTGGGTCACAAAAGGAATTAAATTTTGAGGAACGCCAATTGGCAACTCTCCGATCAAGGCACTTTCATGAGATCCGATTGGGTTAAAATACCGCAAGGCAATCGCTGAAATAGCTTCCACCTTTGTTGCGTCTTCAATTATTTCTTCACCCATTTGTTTGGTATTGCCATACGGTGACTCAGCCCTTTTTACCGGTGCATTTTCTGTTATTGGCAATTCATCAGCCTGTCCATATACCGTACAGGAAGAGCTGAAAATCAAATGAGGCACGTTATTTTCAATCATACTTTTTAGTAGATAAACCAGGGTCGAAATATTATTTTCATAATATTTTAAAGGGTCTTCAACACTTTCACCCACTGCTTTTGAGGCTGCAAAATGTATGACACCATCAATCGTATTGTCTTTAAAAAACCTGACAACGGCTTCTTTTTCCTTTAAGTCCAACTGAACATATTCGGGTCGAATTCCAGTTATTTCTGTAATCCCTTCCAGCACTTCAATTCGTGTGTTCGATAAATCGTCAATAATGATTACCTCATACCCTTCCTGCTGCAATTCTACCACCGTATGAGAACCTATAAACCCCAACCCACCGGTCACTAAAATCTTATTTTTTTTCAATTCCATATACGTATTATTTGGATTCCTGGTACATCAATATCAGCCTACAAAATCAACAATCGTTTGAATAATCAAATCCTGTTGTTCTTTTTCTAATTCAGTATGCATAGGCAGCGAAATGACCGAAGTCACAAGCTCATTGGTCACTTTGAACTGATCTTCCTGGTAACGTTCATCTGTGTAGGCTTTTTGACTATGAAGAGGAACCGGGTAATAAATGGCATTTGGAATTCCTTTATCTACCAAATGTTGATGAAGTGCATCTCGTTTTCCATTGGTTATTTTCAAGGTATATTGATGAAATACATGACAGTTACAAGCATCGCAAATCTCTCCACATTTTTCCGTGGTAGGTGTAATGATATTAGGGTTGCTTTTAAAACCATTGTTATAGTATCTTGCTGCATTTCTTCTTGCCGAACAGTAATCATTCAAATGAGGTAATTTTAATCTCAGTACGGCTGCTTGTATACTATCTAATCTCGAGTTTACACCAACCACATCGTGATAATATCTTTTATACATACCATGATTCACCATACCTCGAATTGTATGAGCTAAATCATCATCATTTGTAAAAATGGCTCCTCCGTCACCGTAGCAGCCTAAATTTTTTGAAGGAAAAAAAGAAGTGGTCCCTATCGTTCCAATAGTCCCTGCCTTTTTTGTACGCCCGTCACTAAAAGTAAAATCCGCCCCAATCGCCTGAGCAGTATCCTCAATGACATACAAATTATGTCTTTTTGCAATTTCTAAAATAGCTTCCATATTGGCACATTGACCAAATAAATGCACAGGAACAATAGCCTTCGTTTTAGGTGTAATCGCTTTCTCTAAAGCTTCCAAATCAATATTAAAACTGTTTGGATCTACATCAACCAGAACGGGCGTTAATTTTAACAATGCAATCACCTCCACAGTTGCCGCAAACGTAAAGTCTGCTGTAATTACCTCATCTCCCTGTTCCAAACCAAGTCCCATCATGGCAATCTGCAATGCATCTGTACCATTTGCACATGGAATCACGTGTTTGACCTGTAAATATTCCTCCAGTTCTGACTGAAACATTTTAACTTCGGGACCATTGATAAAGGCAGCTGAAGCCACCACATTATTAATCGCTGCATCCACATCAGGTTTAATTTTTTCGTATTGACTTTGCAAGTCAACCATTTGAATTTTCTTCATTTTGGTCAATTTTAATTCTTATTTCAGCATTAAGCCAGACAAAAATACAAATATTTTACCCGCTCTTACACTAAATTTATAATTTAGCTGACAAATGAAATACCTATATAGTTTTGCGATTTTCTTAGCTGGAATCATTCTTCAAGTATTGGCTGTTTTTAATAAAAAACTAGCCTTATTTGTAAAGGGAAGAAAAGAGACTTTTTCCAGATTGGAAGCAACCATCAAAAAAAGCAATCATGTTATTTGGATACATTGTGCCTCTTTAGGTGAATTTGAACAAGGCAGGCCTATCATAGAAGGCTTACGAAAATCCTATCCATCCTCTAAAATTGTTCTTTCTTTCTTCTCTCCCTCAGGGTATGAAGTTCGAAAAAATTATGAGAAGGTTGATTCTGTTGTCTACCTTCCTCTGGATACCATTCAAAATGCCAAAAAATTCGTAGAATTGCTGCATCCTGACATGGCAATTTTTGTGAAATATGAAATATGGCCAAACCTGTTACAACAACTTCAAAAAAAATCGATTCCAACAATTTTAGTGTCTGGCATATTCAGGCAAAATCAACTATTTTTTAAATCATATGGTACTTGGATGAAAGAATCTTTGAAATCATTTTCACATTTCTTTCTTCAAAACAAAAGTTCCGAATCGTTGTTGAACAGTATTGGTTTCCAAAACACCTCTGTGAGCGGAGATACGCGTTTTGAGAGTGTTCTAGGGATATTACAGCAAGATAACAGATTGGATTTCCTGGAGAATTTTGTTAAAGAGAAATTGGTACTGGTGGCAGGAAGTACCTGGCCTATCGATGAAAAATACCTGAGTCATTTTCTAAATAAAAAACAAACTGAAAATTTTAGATGTATTATTGCTCCTCATAACATACATCCCAAAGAAATTCAAAAACTCAGAAATCGTATTGATGTAAAAACTTCCTTATTCTCTGAAGGTACGATAGCTCCCGATACAAAGGTTTATATTGCCGACACTGTTGGAATCCTGACAAAAATTTATAGTTATGCTGATATAGCTTATGTTGGAGGCGGTTTTGACAAAGAGGGCGTTCATAATGTGTTGGAACCTGCGGTTTTTGATGTTCCTTTAGTGATCGGCCCTATTTATGATAAATTTGAAGAGGCAAAAGAACTCGTCAAACTAAAGGCCTGTATGGTGGCTAAAGATGAAATTCAATTACATGAACATTTAACGAATTTGATAAATAATCCGAATATTCGAGCCGAAAAAGGAGAAATTGCAGGGTCATTTGTCAAAAAGAATCTTGGAGCCACCGAAATAATTATGGACTATATTGAAAAAGAACTAGGTGATAATTCATAAATTGTACTTTTAAACTCATATAACATGATCAGAGAAAAATTAGACGAATATTATAGTGTCGTTTTTGAAAAAGAACTGCTGGATGAAATTGCAAGTGCCGGTACTTATAAAAAAGTAAAAGAAAACGATTTACTGTTAGATATTGGAGATACCTTTCATTATATCCCTTTGATACTTACCGGTGCCATTAAAATTAGTCGTGAGACCAAAAATGGTGATGAAATTGTATTGTATTTCCTGGAAAGAGGTGACACATGTACGATTACCTTTGGAAGTGGTATCCAAAGCCATAAAAGCAAAGTACGGGGTATTGCAGAAAAAGATTCTGAGTTAATTTTTATTCCAGTTCAAAAGTTAGAAGAATGGATGATTAAATATGCTTCCTGGCGAAGTTTTGTAATCGATAGTTATGATATACGACTGAATGAAATGCTGGAAGCTATTGACACCTTGGCGTTTTTAAAAATGGATGAGCGCTTATTCAAATACCTTACAGATAAGGTTCAAATAATGAGAAGTACTGAATTAGCCACAACCCATCAAGAAATTGCCGTGGATTTAAATACCTCACGTGTTGTTGTTTCGCGCTTGTTAAAACAGTTAGAAAATGAAGGAAGGATTAAATTATTCAGGAACAAAATTGAAGTTATCGATTTTTAAATTGTAACAAATGTTACATGGCTCGAGGAGCTATCAATTATTTTTACAAATTAAGAGAATTAAATTATGGATTTTATTTTACAACCATGGGCCTGGTATGTTGCAGGACCCTTAATTGCTTTCTGCATGTTTCTCATGTATTTCTTTGGCAAGAAATTTGGCGTGTCATCTAATTTGGAGACCGTTTGTGCCATGGGAGGTGCAGGTAGATTTGTTGATTTTTTCAAATTTGATTGGAGAAAAAACAAATGGAATTTAGTATTTGTCCTTGGGCTTATTGTGGGAGGTTTTATCTCTGATCAATGGCTGACTCCTGACGAATCCGTTGCAATTAATACTGAAACGGTTCAAGATCTCGCTGATATTGGCATTAACAATGCTGGTGCCAGTTACCTGCCGGATGAAATTTTCAGCTTGGAGGCTTTAATGAGTGTAAAAGGGTTCTTAATTCTTTTGATTGCGGGTGTTTTGGTTGGATTTGGTTCCAGATATGCAGGAGGGTGTACCTCCGGGCATGGTATTGTAGGTTTGAGTAGTTTATCCATGGAATCTTTTATTGCCGTGGGCGGATTCTTTATCGGTGGCCTCATCATGACATGGTTTATTTTACCCTATATTTTTTAAACAAGGAATCTATGAAGTATATAAAATATTTATTAGTAGGAATATTATTTGGTATCACACTGAGTAAAGCAGAAGTGATTTCTTGGTTTAGAATTTATGAAATGTTCAAACTGCAGTCTTTTCACATGTATGGTGTGATTGGATCTGCTGTGGCCATTGGAATTATCTTGATGTATTTGTTTAAAAACGAAAAAATTAAAACCTTATACGGTACACCCATTGTGGTTGAAGCCAAGAAAAAAGGAATCTCAAGAAATTTAATTGGCGGTATTATTTTTGGCCTTGGATGGGCCTTGGGCGGGTCATGTCCCGGACCTATGTATATCTTATTGGGAAAAGGTGTGGTCTCTATCATAGTGGTGCTTTTTGGCGCTCACCTTGGAGCCTATCTGTACCATGCGCTAAAACATAAACTACCTCATTAAAGAGTTTTTATACGTTTCTTTTAATTCAAAAAGCATTGTATTGAGGCCTTTTTCGTAAATTTAGCCTCTGTCTTCTAAAATAAAGCATGAAGAAATTAATTGACAAACACGGTAGAAAGATTACCTATTTGCGCCTCGCGGTTACAGACAGGTGTAATTTGCGTTGTCAATATTGCATGCCTGCCCATGGCATAGATATCGTTAAAAGGCAAGAGCTTCTCACCTATAAAGAGATGTATAGAATTACGCGGGTTTTGAGTGAATTGGGAGTTGACAAAGTACGATTAACAGGTGGTGAACCTTTTGTTCGAAAAGATTTCATACATTTTCTTGAGTCCATGTCATTTAATAAAAACCTGAAAGAGATTAATATAACGACTAACGGGGCACTGATTTCTAAACACATCGACCAATTAGAAAAAATGGGCATCCATTCTGTAAACCTTAGTCTTGATAGCCTTGACCGAAAAAAGTTTTTCGACATTACCAGAAGGGACGTTTTTCCTGAAGTCATAGAAACTTATAAAGAACTGCTCAATAGTAATTTAAAGCTTAAATTAAACGTAGTAATACAGTCAGGCGTGAATACTGATGAAATTATTGATTTTATCGAACTCACTAAAAATGATCATGTATCGGTTCGATTTATAGAAGAAATGCCTTTTAATGGTAAAGGATTAAGAGAAGTTAAGGAGGTATGGAATTATACTAAAATTCTAGCCAAAATTAACTCCCATTATTCAAGTGTAGAAAGTTTGATATCTGAAAAAACTTCCACTTCTAAAAACTTTAAAGTTCCGAATTACAGGGGTACTTTCGGTATTATTCCCGCGTTTACACGAACAATCTGTACAGATTGTAACCGCATCAGAATTACAGCAACTGGCTTATTTAAGAATTGCCTTTTTGACGATGGGGTATTTAACCTAAAAGACTTTATACGAAAAGGTGCCAGCGACGATGAATTAAAACAAGTTTTTATTGATACTGTACAACAGAAGCCGGTCAATGGATTTGTTGCAGAGGCAAACAGAAAAAATAAAAATGTCTCTGAAAGTATGTCCACGATTGGCGGTTAGAAGAATTTATGAAACATTCAAAATCATTAATCCCTGTTGAAGAAGCCGTCCGAACAGTATTGGACGCAACAGAATCCTTTGGAACAGAATTAGTATCTCTGGAAGATTCGCTGGGAAGGGTATTAAGAGAAGATATAAAAGCGGATCGTGACATGCCTCCATTTGATAGAGTCAGTATGGATGGAATCGCCATCAATTATAAGGCTTTCGAAATGGGAAAAAGATCATTCCCAATAGAAAATATACAGGCGGCCGGCAGCGAGCAAAAAACCTTGCAAAAAAATGATCATTGCCTTGAAGCGATGACAGGTGCCATGCTGCCTGCAGGAACAGATACCATTATTCCCTATGAATTAATCCGAATAGAAAATGGCCGTGCGGAGCTTCAGGTAAACGAAGTTCACTATTTTCAAAACATCCATAAAAAAGGGCTTGATCGAAAAAAAAATCAAATTCTTATTCCTGCCCATACTGTAATTTCTGCGGCGGAAATCGGCGTATTGGCTACTGTAGGAAAATCAACTGTAAAAGTTGGGAAATTACCTAAGGTAGCAATCATTTCAACCGGCGATGAATTGGTGGATGTTTCCGAAATTCCTGAAGCATATCAGATTCGTAAAAGCAATGTTCATACAATCGCATCAACACTGAGGAGCCTTGAATTAAATCCTGATCTTTTTCATATTAAAGACGACAAAAACAAACTTAGAGCTACGATTAAATCCTTGCTGGAAGAGTATGATGTCTTAATGTTCAGTGGTGCAGTAAGCAAAGGTAAATTTGATTTTTTACCCGAAATTTTAGATGATCTTTCCGTTCAAAAATTATTTCACAAGGTAAAACAAAGACCGGGCAAACCTTTCTGGTTTGGTAAAAAAGAACGTACAACAATTTTTGCCTTTCCAGGAAATCCTGTTTCTGCCTATGTAAGTTGTTTAAAATATTTTGTTCCCTGGTTGGATAAAAGTCTGAATAGAAAAACAGAAGACAAGGCTTTTGCTGTTTTGGCCGAAGACTTTTTATTTAAACCTGAATTGACCTATTTTTTACAGGTTAAAATTGAAAATAAGAAAGGAGTACTTTTAGCATATCCTCTGGCTGGAAATGGATCCGGTGATTTGGCGAATCTATCGGATAATGATGCCTTTATTGAACTTCCTTCCGATAAAAATGAATTTAAAAAAGGGGAGTTTTATCCAATCATTCAATACCGTTTTTAAAACACATTATTTTGAGTAAATTTTCACATATCGACGATAACAACAATCCAAAAATGGTGAATGTTATTGAAAAAAAAATAACACAAAGAAAGGCTGTTGCTCAGGCAGAAATGTATTTGGGCAAAGAAATAATCTCCTTGTTAAAGGGAAATGAAATAAAAACCAAAAAAGGACCGGTATTTCAAACTGCTGTGATTGCAGGTATTCAAGCCGTAAAAAAAACCCAGGAACTTATTCCTATGTGTCATCCATTACTTTTGGATGGAATCAATCTTGATATTGATTTTTTTAATGAAGAAAACATCAGAATCACCTGTGCCGTTCATTTGGAAGGAAAAACCGGTGTTGAAATGGAGGCCCTTACAGGTGCTTCGGTCGCCGCCTTAACTGTATACGATATGTGCAAGGCAATTTCACAAAAAATGATTATCCAAGAAATCAAACTTTTGAAGAAAACCGGGGGCAAAAGTGATATCGATAAGCCATCCTAATAAAAAAAGCCTACAATATTTATTTTGTAGGCCTTTTTACTGATAAATGAAATTCATCCTAAAACACTATTTGGAGTCTGTTTATGGATCAATGGTGATTTTTCCCACGACCGTGACTTCAACAACAAAATTCATGGCACTTGCATCGCAAAGAGCCGTTCCGCCATATTCCATGGCGATCGTTTTTCCTGATTTAAGTGCATTCGCTATTCGATTTAGCTCATTCACTTCTGTTATTTCAAAAACAACCTGATTATCTGCAGCAGTTTTTACTACAAAATCATTTTGCAGGGAAACTTCATTGGCAACAGAAAAAGAACCTGAAACATCTCCAACAGGATCACCGTTAAAATTGATGATCTTATAGGATAATTTTGTTATTTCAACTTTTTCAATTTTATTTAAATAATCTTCTGTATCCTTATTCACAATGGTCAAATTACTTTGTTCTGAAAAGGAATGCCTTTCTCCGTTCGTTTGCTCAATTGATACCGGTATATTCTCAGTTTGATTTATATCGACTTTAAAAGATGGTAATAAACCAACTACATCATCCTCATCACAGGACGAAAAACTGATACATATACAGCATACAAAGAGCGCTATTAAGTTTTTTTTCATGGTTTAATATTTTATGGTTTTTCTTGATATGATAATATAACCGCACCCATATGAATCCAACAAATATATTATCAGATAGTTAAATAAGCGACGGAACAAAAAACGAGCTTGGTTGACTTAAAAAAACTCAAGTCAACCTGTAACAGGAAAGATGCCATGAAACAAAGTTTTTTACGATTGATTTCATACCTGGGGGAATAGGTTTATTAATCCTTTGTTTGACCCTTGAAGTTACGAAAATATATTGAGAATTATATGTTATAAAGGTCACTAAAATGAAAGATTCATTTAGAAATTCCTAAAATGATCTTTATTAAGTATTTTAGCTAAAATTTATTTTTCTAAACATTTTTTTGATGTAGTTCATGAAGAAACACCTAAAACATGCAAAGCTGAGTAGACGCGATTATGGAGAAAAAGCTACTTTCGAAATAGCGATCGTCGGGACTAAATGTTCCATAATTAAAGAATTGGTGAGTGAAATCTCCTTGAATATAGACGGTTCATTCAAAGTTGCTTATGCAGATGCTTCTCACAGCAAAGAAACGAAGCCTCCGGTTTTTGATGAGTATACCTTTCATCATAGCGGAGATCTCGCCATTCATGGCAACTATGAATTAAATCCATATACAGATAAGTTCCTGTTTAATTCGTATGACCTGCTATTTATAAATGGAAATCATTACCCTGGGAAAAATCAAATTCTAATATTGGACGATGAAAAGGAAGCTTCTGTGCTCAAGCGGATCGATCAATTGGATAACATCGCGTTTCTGATCAATCTAAACCATCGTTCCCGATTATTCCCTTTTCTACAGGAAAAATATCCAGCCATCAATGAGCTCAAAGCCTATTCTATTCATGATTTAGAAAACATTAGTGCCCATATTAAAAAGCTCGTCCAAACGAAAAGAGCGGCGTTAAAAGGATTGGTGCTGGCAGGTGGAAAAAGCATCCGAATGGGAACTGATAAGGGCTTGTTAGATTATTTTGGCAAGTCGCAAAGAGAATATTCCATTGAGATGCTGGAAAAATTGAATCTAGAAACATTTTTATCGGTCAGAAAAGAACAAAATATTGAACAAAAGAATGTTATTGAAGATAAATTCTTGGGCTTAGGACCATTCGGAGCCATCTGTTCCGCTTTTCAACATAACCCCAATACAGCATGGTTGGTGCTTGCTACAGATCTTCCCTATATTGATGAAAAATTAATTCGTCAATTAATGGATCACAGGGATTCCAGTAAAGTCGCTACTGCAATTAAAGGAAAAAGCAAACAATTTCCTGAACCACTGGTCACCATTTGGGAACCTAAAGCGTATCCAATTATGCTCCAGTTTTTATCACAGGGGATTTCATGTCCCAGAAAAGTGCTTATCAATTCAGATGTGAAATTGGTAGAAGTGGATGATGAATTTATTACTAATGTCAATACACCTGAAGAGTTTTCCGCCGTAAAAAAAGATTTGCACAAATAGTGGCTTCATGAGTAAAGCAAAGGAGAAAATGTTTATCAGACAGACCACTTTACCAGAGCTTGGTGCAAGGGGGCAAGAGAAATTATTAGCTTCGAAGGTGGCTATTGTTGGCTGTGGCGGACTAGGAAGTACTGCCGCAGTATATCTGGCTGCTTCTGGTGTGGGTCATATTCATTTAATCGATTATGATACCATCGATACAAGCAATTTACACAGACAAGTCTTTTACACCTTGGATGAAGTGGGAACTCCAAAAGTGACATCACTTGCGAGGCATATAGAAAACATCAGCCCTTTTGTGACTGTCAGTTATTCAGATCAACCTATCGCTAAAAACTCTATCGATGAGGAACTTCAGGACTACCCTGTCATTTTAGACTGTACTGATAGTTTACCCACCAAATACCTCTTAAACGATTATTGTGTCTTAAAAAATAAAGTATTGGTATATGGCTCTTTGTATAAACATGATGGCTATGCAGCAGTTTTTAACCTTCCGACAAAAAAGGGTAGATCAGCCAATTTAAGAGATGCTTTTCCCGAAATGCCTCAACAGCATGTGCCCAATTGTTCCGAAATTGGAACTTTGAATCCGATTGTAGGAATTATAGCATTAATGCAATCCAACGAAACGATCAAACTGATAAGCGGAATTGGAAAGGGTCTTGCAGATCAGATTCTAATTTATAATGCGATGGATAATTCTCAGTATAAAATGAAACTGAATCCGAAGTTCCCGGTTGAACGAATAGCCAAAATTTATAATAAAGAGAATTATTTTGACCCGGGTTGTGAGGTACAGGACCCTCTTTTACTGATCGATGCCAGCGAATTCAAAAAAAGGCTGGACAAAGGCTCTATGAACATCCTGTCGGTTATTGGAGATTCCTCTTATTCTTATCCCTTTGATATAGATCTTCGCATGACCAATTCAAAATTTGATGCGGCAAAAGTTGCTCCTCTATTGCAGCATGAGCTCGGGGTAGTTTGTCAAAAAGGAATTTCGAGTTATGCAGCGGTTAAAAAAATTAAAAAGGCCTACCCGTCTGCCACTGTATACAGTCTCAAGCATGGTCTCGAGAATTATTAAATCTATTCTAACAATTTGTTTGCTTTCACATGTCTGAACCATCTACATTCTATCAACAAGAGAAATCTAAGTTTGAAATTCAGCATGATTTACTGCGAAAAAAATCAAACCTGCACAGTGCTTTAAGGCTTGTTTTATTTCTTGTCTTGCTTTTTGTTGGTTATTTCAGTTATGCTAATATGCAAGTATTTATTGGAGTACTGGTAGCCGGTGTCATGAGCTTTGTTTTTTTGGTTAGCAAACATCAGAATCTACAAACTAAAAAACGACTCACAAAACACCTCATTGAAATCAACGCAGTGGAACTCGACGCATTAAACGGAAATTACCAGACCCTGGCCACAGGAGAAGAATTTATAAATCCTCTTCATCCGTTCAGTAATGACGTAGACCTGTTCGGCAAAGGTTCTTTTTTTCAATATATCAATAGGACATCTACAAGAGCCGGAAAAAAATTACTGGCTAAAATTTTGACCAGCAACGATGTGAATAACATCGTGTCAAAACAAGAAGTTGTGCAAGAGTTATCTGAAATGGCTGAATTCAGACAGCATTATTTAGCCCTGGCTAACATGGTTAAAACAGAAGTAGATCATACAACCATCGTCTCATGGATTCATAATTACCGTTCTTTTCTTCCAAAAATCATGCGGTTTTTACCAGTCACCTTTAGCATTGTTTCTTTGGTATGGCTTATTCTTGTTTCTTTTGAACTAATATCTTTCTATATTCTGATAGGATGGTTTTTTTTAGGATTGTTAATTATACTACCCTATTTCAAGCGAATCAATTATTTGTATTCAGATGCCGGAAAATTAAAGCGGACCTTTAAACAATACCACACCCTATTAAATGAAATTGAAAATCTGCATATAAATGCTTCATTGGCAGTAGCACAACAAAATACTATTAAGACCAGCAATAAAAAAGCATCTGTCATATTTAAAGATTTCTCTAAGATTCTCGACGCCTTTGACCAAAGAAATAACATGCTTTTTGGCATTCTGGGTAATGGACTATTACTGTGGGACCTGCGCCAAACCCAAAAAATTGATCAATGGATCGCAGACTATCACAATCAAGTTGAACATTGGTTTGATGTTATTGCCTATTTTGATGCACAGATCTCTTTATCGAATTATGCTTTCAACCATCCCGATCATTCTTTCCCTGTGATCAATGAAAAGAATCAGGGAATACACGCTGAACTTCTCGGTCATCCGTTACTCAATAAAAAAAACAGAATTTGTAATGACTTTAGGATCGATGAGAAAGATTTCCAGATTATAACCGGAGCTAATATGGCAGGAAAAAGCACCTTTCTCCGTACAGTTTCTTTAAGTCTAATTATGTCAAACTCAGGCTTGCCGGTATGTGCAAAATCGATGTTGTATTCGCCTACTAAACTAATAACCAGTATGCGAACCACAGATTCTTTGGCAGAAGAAAGCTCCTATTTTTATGCAGAAATAGTCAGGTTACGGTTTATCGTTGATCAAATGAAAAATGAAAAGTATTTTATCATTCTCGACGAAATCCTAAAAGGGACCAACAGTAAAGACAAGGCCATCGGCTCGAAAAAATTTGTTGAGAAACTAGTCAAATCAGGATCTACTGGAATTATAGCTACTCATGATCTGAGTTTGTGTGAAATTGAAAAAGAATATCCTCAGATTCACAACAAGTATTTTGATGCGAAAATTCAACATGAAGAATTAACGTTTGACTATAAATTAAAAGATGGTATCTGCACAAATATGAATGCCTCTTTTTTATTAAAGAAAATGGAAATCATATAATCATGGATGTGGGTTTACCCAGACATCTCCATCTTCAAAAAATTCTTTTTTCCAGATTGGTACAGTTTCCTTGAGGGTATCAATTGCATATTGACAGGCCTTGAACGCTGCATCTCTGTGTGGCGAAGAAACAGCAATTATAACTGGAACCTGACCTATACCTAAAGTTCCTGTGGCATGATGGATGGCAATTTTTGTCACTTTGAAGGTGTCAATAGCTGCTTTGGCAATCAAAGCCATCTCTTTCAACGCCATAGGCTCATACGCTGAAAACTCGAGTTTAAATACCTCCTTATTTTTTGTGTGATTTCTAACAGTTCCAACAAAGATAGATAGGCCTCCACAAGACTTGTCATCAACAAATCCATAGCATTCCTGAAGTGATAATTCACCTGCTGTCAATTTAATATTTATCGAATCTTCCATATATTTCTCTAGCCTCCGCTTACAGGAGGAATGATGGCAACTATATCGTTTTCAACCAAAGTAAGTTCTTCATCGGCATAGGATTCATTGACAGCAATGGCAAAGGAGTTCATTTGAGAAAACAAGGGGAATTTTTCAAATAAAACTGTTCTTAAAGTGCTTACTTTAAGGTCCTTCTCAATGTCCAAAAAGCCATTATTATCTCCAGCCAAATCTTTTGACATGCCAAAAAACAAAATCTTGATTTTCATATTTGATTTTTAACAAAAATAACCAATACGTTTAATAGGAAAAAATTAATCATAGACTGAATCTAAATTGATCTTTTAAAGTAAATTAAGTAACTAATGTTACAGCCTAAACTAGGCAATTGCATAAATTTGGGAAAGAGTACCTGCAATTCCCATAAAAATTAGGCAGAGATCTTTATCCTTGCTGAATAAGGTACTCAATCTAATAGAAGCCATTGCGCATATGAAATACGGATTTATTATTGACAACAGAAAATGTATCGGTTGTCATGCGTGTACCACTGCATGTAAGAGTGAACACGATGTGCCTGTTGGAGTCAACAGAACATATGTAAAACAAGTTGAAAAAGGAGTTTTCCCAAATACCCGAAGGATATTCTCGGTGATGAGGTGCAACCATTGTACCGATGCTCCTTGTGTTGAAATCTGCCCGGTAGAGGCCCTGCATACCCGAGATGATGGTATTGTAGATTTTGATAATAATCGTTGTATCGGCTGTAAATCCTGCATGCAGGCATGCCCTTATGATGCATTATACATCGATCCTGATAATAATACTGCAGCCAAATGCAACTATTGCGCACATCGAGTGGAAGTAGGCAGAGCTCCCGCTTGTGTTGATGTTTGCCCGGAACATGCCATTATAGCCGGAGATATGGATAATCCTCACACGGAAATATCCATGTTGCTATCCAGAGAGCAAGTAATGGTTAGAAAGCCGGAAAAAGGAACCAAGCCAAATTTATTTTATATCGATGGTGATTATCAATCACTTGATCCGGATACCACAGGGAAATCAGGTCCTGGACTTTGGAATTCTCAAGCCCGAGGTGTGGGTCACTATGCCAAAGCAGCAGAGAAAATGATGCATAACAATGATGATGTTAATCTCTTACAAATGAGTATTGATAATGAATTGGAAGCAGCGTATCAAAAGAAAGAAACTGAAAATCCTAATTATATTGATGTGCTAAATGGAAAAGCAAGAAGAGTATATGACACTCCGGACAAAGGTATTTTATGGGGGTGGGAAGTGTCAACCTATGTAACTACCAAAGCGATTGCTGCTGGTGCATTCCTGATACCATTGCTGGCATTGATACTGGGCTATGAGGTTTCTAATGAAACCAAGTTAATTTCTGTGGGAGTGTCCCTGGCCTTTTTAGGTCTTACCGGATTGTTTCTTGTCATGGATCTCGATCGGCCGGATCGTTTTTTGAATGTGTTGTTGAGACCTCAATGGAATTCATGGCTGGTCAAAGGTGGTTATACCATCTCAATTTTCGGACTGCTTATGACAGTATGGGGTGTAGCTACCTACTTTGAATGGGAAATTCCTGAAAAGTTCCTTTTAGCTGTTACGGCTGTTTTCGGTATCATCCTTGCCATCTATACTGCGTTTCTTTTTGCTCAGGCCAAAGGCCGTGATTTTTGGCAAAGCCCAACCTTGCCCTTACATATGCTTGTGCATAGTGTTCTTGCAGGTGCTGCTATTTTTGCCCTACTGGCCGTTGTATTGCAACCTGAAGGATGGATGGAAATTTTAGGCACTGTCATTTCTATTTCACTGGTGGTAAATTTACTGACAATTATTACGGAGTTGAGCATTACACATCCAACAAAAGCTGCAAAAAAAGTAGTTCAGCTTATTCTTAAAGAAAGGTATAAAACCTTGTTTTGGTTAGGAACGATCATTCTTGGAAACATTTTACCCTTAATTTTGATTCAATTCTTACCAGGTCAAATGTCATTAGCTTTGGCCGGAGTATTCATCCTTATTGGAATATATGTCACCGAAAAAATATGGGTTGAGGCGCCGCAACGTATTCCTCTTGCCTAGTTATTTAAATTAAAAGATTTGTAAAAATCTCTAACTATTAATATCACGAATATGGGCTATAAAAAAGCATCCTTTATAGAAAATTTAGCTGAAAAAATTGGTCTTATTCCAGACCTTCATAAGGAAGGGTACCAAAAGCATGATGCTGACATGCGCCATTTTACAGATGAAGAAGTTGCTGCGATGTATGAGAATTTTCCTCCTCCGGAAAAATGGAATAACTGGGAAGAATACGATCCAAAGGCATGGCCCAATAAAAAGAAAAATAACTACCAAATTGTGCCTACTACCTGTTTTAATTGTGAGAGTGCCTGCGGGTTAACCGCCTTTATTGAAAAAGGTTCAGGTGAGATCAAGAAGTTTGAGGGAAATCCATACCACCCTGGGAGCAGGGGTAGGAATTGTGCGAAAGGTCCTGCTACAATCAATCAGGTAACAGATCCCGATCGAATCTTATTCCCCTTAAAAAGAAAAGGAAAACGCGGAGAAGGAGAATGGGAAAGGATTTCCTGGGACGAAGCTTTGGATACTATAGCCGACAGAATCAGAAAAGCTCTTAAAGAAGAAAGACATAATGAAATTGCCTATCACGTAGGAAGACCGGGTCATGAAGGTTTTATGAATTGGGTTTTACCTTCCTGGGGAATTGACGGACATAATTCACATACCAACATCTGTTCTTCAGGCGCTCGTTTTGGATACAACATCTGGTATGGATATGACAGACCATCTCCTGATCATGCTGAGGCAAAATTTATTTTATTAATCTCAGCACATCTAGAGTCGGGTCATTATTTCAATCCACATGCCCAGAGAATTATTGAAGGAAAAATGAAAGGTGCCAAATTAGCCACCATGGATCCTCGTTTGTCAAATACGGCTTCTATGAGTGATTATTGGCTTCCTTCCTACCCTGGAACAGAAGCCGCAGTCCTTTTGGCCATGGCATTGATTATTTTACAAAAGAAATTATACAACCGTTCCTATCTGGAAAACTGGACAAACTGGCAAGAATATTTGGAAGTTAAACATCCTGAAAAGGAAGTTGTTTTTGAAAATTATATAGAAGCCATGATTGAGGAGTATAAAGAGTTTACTCCAGAATTTGCCGAAAAAGAATCCGGTGTAAAGGCAGAAATGATACAGGAAATAGCTGTAAAAATTGGCGAAGCTGGGGAACGATTTGCCAGTCATAACTGGAGAAGTGCCGGTGCGTCAAACCTTGGAGGCTGGGCGGTCGCAAGATGTTTACATTTTTTAACTGTGCTCACAGGTGCCGTTGGTAGCAAAGGTGGAACTTCTCCAAATTCATGGAACAAGTTTAAACCCGAAGTCCCGAATCCTCCAAAACCACAAAAAAAGTGGAACGAATTACATTTTCCGAAGGAATATCCTTTGGCCTTTTTTGAAATGAGCCAGTTACTTCCTCATTTCTTAAAAGAAGGACGTGGAAAAATGGATGTATATTTTTCACGGGTTTTTAATCCTGTTTGGACCTACCCTGATGGATTTACCTGGATGGAAATGTTTATGGATGAATCCAAATTCGGACTTCACACGGCCCTGACCCCAACCTGGAACGAAACAGCCTTTTTTGCTGATTTAGTCCTTCCAATGGGACTTGCTCCTGAACGGCATGACATTAATTCTTATGCAACTCATGGAGGAACCTGGGTGGCATTCAGGCAACCTGTGCTAAGAGAAGCGGCCAGAAGAAACGGGAATCCTGTGGAATACACTTATGAAGCCAATCCCGGAGAAGTTTGGGAAGAAGATGAGTTCTGGATAGAATTGAGCTGGAGGATCGATCCGGATGGAAGCATGGGTATCCGAAAGCATTTTGAATCGCCCTACAGACCTGGAAAAAAAATCACGATTGAAGAATATTATCAATATATTTTTGAAAGAATCAAAGGCTTGCCCGAAGCTGCAAAAAAAGAAGGCATCACAGAATTTGAATACATGTCAAAATATGGCGCTTTTGAGATAGAAAAAGGAGAATCATATAAAAAGAATGAAGAATTATTGAGCGAAGCACAATTGAAAGGTGCTGACATCGATAAAAAGACAGGTGTTATCAGAAAAGGCAAAAAAGACATCGGTGTGATGATTAATGGAACAGCCATGGTTGGATTTCCAACCCCATCGAGAAAAAATGAATTCTATTCTCAGACCATGGTAGATTGGAACTGGCCCGAATACAGCACACCAACCTATATCAAAAGTCACATTCACAATGATGTATTAGATAAGTCAAAAGGTGAATATGTGCTCGTCCCCACATTTAGATTGCCTACCTTGATTCATTCCAGATCTGGAAATGCGAAGTGGCTGGTGGAGATCTCTAACCGAAATCCTATTTGGATGCATCCAGAGGATGCTGCAAAATGGGGATTTAATACAGGAGATCTGGTGAAGTTAAATACGGATATAGGATATTTTGTAGATAAAGTCTGGGTAACACAGTCTATGAAACCCGGAGTTGTGGCATGTTCACATCACATCGGACGATGGAGACGGGAACAAGATACCATCGGAAACAGATGGGCAACAAATACTGTAGATATTGAAAACAAGGAAAGTGGTAAATGGATTATGAGAACCAAAAGAGGGATCAAACCCTTTGAATCCAGTGACAAGGATTCTAAAAGAATCTTTTGGAAAGACGGTGGAGTTCATCAAAATATTACCCATGCGGTACATCCCGATCCGATTAGTGGTATGCATACCTGGCACCAGCGTGTGCGTATCGAAAAGCCAGGAAAAGATGATCAGTATGGAGATATTTTTGTGGACACGAATAAATCACATGAAATTTATAAAGAATGGTTATCCATGACGAGACCAGCACCTGGTCCCGATGGCTTAAGAAGGCCTCTTTGGTTCAAAAGGGCATTCAAACCTGATGAATCTGTTTATTATGTTAAAGACGAGAAAAAATAAACCGATACACTAGAATATATTTTATATTTGGCCATATAATTATTCTAAAAAATTCAAATGAAAAAAGTTATTTATTTCTTGGTTTTAGTGGCCATTGCATCCTGTGAAAACCAACCAAAAGATTATGTGTCAATCTCCGGTCAAATTACTGATAAGAATAGTGATTCTGTGGTGATTAGAAACAGGACGTTTTCAAAAACCATTCCCGTAAAGGAGGATGGATCATTTAGCGATACTTTAAAAGTCGAATCGGGGACCTATTCGCTCTATGATGGAGGTGAATCAACCGCCGTTTTTCTTAAAAATGGTTATGATTTGCATCTTACTTTGGATACCAAAATGTTTGATGAAACTATTAAGTATGCAGGAAACGGAGCAGAACAAAGTAACTTTCTAGCAGCAAAATCTCTCTTACAGGAGAAGCTTTTAGATTTGGATGCCTTACTGCTATTGGATTCAATTGATCGTGAGGAAAAATTTGTCTCTATTAAAACTGAACTGACTGATTTTTACAATTCAGATAAGAAAATTGATACTTCCATTGTAAACAGCAGTTTGAAAAGTATCGACCCGATGCTTGATTCTTACAGAAGATACATCAATGAAGAAATAGCCATGAAAAAGGCGTTGCCAAAAGGTGCACCTTCTCCTTCATTTGAAGATTTCGAAAATTATAATGGTGAAAAAACCTCTCTTGCCGATTTAAAAGGTAAATATGTTTATATTGATGTTTGGGCAACATGGTGCGGACCTTGTAAGGCTGAAATTCCTTCTTTGAAAAAGGTTGAAAAAGAGTATCATGATAAGAACATAGCTTTTGTCAGTATGTCAATTGACGATGACAGATCCCATAGTGGTTCTTGGGAGAAGGCTAATGAAGACTGGAAAAAAATGGTGCATGAAAAAGAGCTTGGAGGAATTCAACTTTTTGCACCCAAAGGATGGCAAACAGAATTCGTAAAAGATTACAGAATTAATGGTATTCCACGTTTTATTTTGATCGATCCGGAAGGGAACATTGTAAGTGCAAGCGCACCAAGACCTTCCAGCGAAGAACTGATTAAACTGTTTGACGAAGAAAACATTTAACGAATAATCGTTACCAGGAACTATATTAGTTCCTTCTAGAATATAATTTGATAACAATTCCTTTGTACCAGGTAGAAAGGAATTGTTATCATGGGTATTCTTCGTTTTTTAATCAATAGCTAGAACAATGCTACAGCGAATATTTCCATTTTTAGTTTGGTTGCCACTGGCAAAGAAATCATGGAAGGATGACTTGATAGCAGGAATCACAGGAACCGTCATTGTGATTCCTCAGGCCGTAGCTTTTGCCATTATCGCAGGTTTACCTCCCGTTTATGGCTTTTATACCGCCATCATTACCCCAATTATAGCTGCCTTATTTGGATCCTCTTATCATCTGATATCCGGTCCTACAACTGCCATTTCCATTGTAGTTTTTGCCACAGTTAGTGAAATGGCGGATGCCACAACTGAAATGGAAAATTACGTGGCACTGACACTTGTCCTCACTTTTATGGCAGGCCTTATTCAGTTTGCCATGGGTTTGGCAAGAATGGGTAAACTTGTCAATTTTGTATCACACTCAGTGATCATTGGATTTACCGCAGGCGCCGGTGTCCTGATTGCCTTTAAACAGCTTCAACATGTTTTTGGTTTAGAGATTCCCAGAGGAAGCTCATTTTATGAAACTCTAAAAACAATTATTGTTAATATTGAACAAACCAATTGGTATGTTTTTGCAGTGGCCATCGGAACCATGTTGGTCGCAATAATCATTAAGAAGTTTATCAAGCCCCTTTCAAGATTTTATATGCTTATTGCAATGGTGTTGGGAAGTGTACTTGCCTATCTGCTGGGAGGAGAGGCAAATGGTATAGAAAATGTCGGTGAAATTCCTTCTAGCTTACCTGCTTTTAACATTCCTGCATTCACCCTGACCAACATACAAGAATTGAGCACCGGGGCACTGACTCTTGCTCTGCTCGGATTAATCGAAGCAGTTGCCATTGCCCGTTCTATTGCTTTGGCATCAAACCAAAGAATTGATGGCAATCAAGAATTTAAAGGACAGGGATTATCGAATATGGTCGCTAGTTTCTTTTCAAGTTATATGGGTTCTGGTTCATTTACAAGATCTGGAGTAAATTATCAGGCGGGTGCCAAGACACCAATGTCTGCTATTTTTGCCGCGGTCTTTTTAATGCTGGTCTTGCTTTTGTTCTCCAATTATGCCTCTTTTTTACCTAAATCAGCCATGGGTGGAATCATTCTTTTGGTTGGTTATAATCTAATCGATTTTCACCATATTAAACAAGTATTTAAAAGTAGTGGAAGGGAACTCATTGTGCTAGGCACTACCCTTTTTGGCGCCTTGTTCTTCGAATTAGAGACAGCCTTATTTTCTGGTATCGGACTATCACTGTTCTTCTATCTGGAAAAAACTGCCAAACCTAATATCGCGATTCTGGGTACTACTAAAACACATCGATTTGTCAATGTTATTAGAGACCCTGATGTAAAAGAATGTCCTCAATTAAAAATAGTTCGCATAGATGGTTCTATCTACTTTGGTGCCCTTGAAGTCGTTTCTGAATTTTTTTCAAATCTTTATGATAAAGGTGAAGTGAAACATGTATTAATCGTTGCCAAGGGTATTAACTTTATTGACCTTGCCGGTGCAACATGGCTTTCCTATGAAGCTAAAAAATGGCAGAAAAGAGGTGGAGGGCTCTATTTCAGTGGTTTAAAAATCGTAAGTCAACAAATCCTGAAAAAAGGGGGATTTCGGGATGAAATTGGAGAAGAAAACTTTTACAAAGACAAACCGACTGCTATCAGCAGTATTTTTAGCAAGCTTGACAAAGACATTTGTAGCAATTGTAAAGTTCGTATCTTTCACGAATGTTAAGCCCTACAGTTCAAAATTCATAAAAAATTCTCAACCCACTTATTCCTAACTATTTATGCATATAAGAGAGTATATTCCTATTCTTGATTGGCTGCCAAAATATCAAAAGAAATGGTTGAAAAGTGATCTTTTTGCCGGTTTGACTATTGGTGTTATTCTGATTCCTCAGGGAATTGCCTATGCAATAATAGCAGGTTTACCTCCCATTTATGGTCTGTATACTGCCATGATACCTCAGATTGTATATGCCTTTTTAGGAACTTCCAGGCAATTGGCGATAGGACCGGCTGCGATGGACTCACTTATTGTGGCATCCGGAATTGGTATGTTGGCCAGTGTTGGGTCTGAGCACTTTATTGTTCTTGCTGTGTTATTGGCATTTATGGTGGGGTTTTTTCAAGTCTTATTTGGGATTTTCAGATTGGGATTTTTGGTCAATTTCCTGTCCAAACCTGTCATTAGCGGCTTTACATCCGGCTCGGCTGTCATTATTGGGATGAATCAAATCGGAAATCTACTGGGAATCGAATTGGAAAGGAGTAATCATATTCAGTCTTTACTAATCGAACTTTTTGATAAGATTACAAGTATTCATTGGACTACTGCTACGATCGGAATTGTCTCGATCCTGATTATTGTTGTCATAAAAAATATCAGTAAAAAAATTCCTGCCTCTTTGGTCATTGTTGTACTGGCGATTTTAATTGTCTATTGGTTTCAGTTAAGCAACAACGGAGTTCAGATATTGGGTGAAATACCACAAGGACTTCCTTCTTTTGTTATCCCAACCTTTGACCGGGCATTGATGGAGGAACTATCCGGATTGGCGTTAACTTTGGGCCTCATCGGTTTTATGGAAGCAATTTCAATCGCTAAATCAATCGAAGTAAAACACAATAGTTATAATGTGGTTGCAAATAAAGAACTGGTAGCGCTTGGTTTTAGCAATATGGCTGGATCTTTTTTTCAGACCTATCCTGCTACTGCTGGCTTTGCTCGAACTGCAGTGAATGATCAATCCGGGGCAAAAACTCCGTTGTCTTCTTTGTTTGCCGCGCTGATCATCGGGCTTTCATTGTTATTCCTAACACCGGCATTTTTCTTTTTACCGAAAGCAGCACTGGCGGCTGTTATTATGGTCGCTGCCTTTGGACTTTTGGATTTTTCCATGCCTAAAAACCTTTTAAGTTATAGTAAAAGAGATCTTCTTATTTTAAATAGCACCTTATTAGTAACGGTATTTATTGGTATTAAAGAAGGCATTTTATTCGGAATTATCCTTTCTCTGGTCATGCTCATATACAGAACTACAAAGCCGCATATGGCCATACTAGGAAATGTGCCCGGAACACATTTCTACAGAAATATTAGTCGCTTTGATGATCTTATCGTCCAAAAAGAGATTTTGATTATCAGGTTTGACGCTCAATTATATTTTGCAAACATTGCCTATTTTAAAGAACGAATAAAAGCTTTTGCCAAGGAAAAAGGGCCTGACCTGGAATTAATCGTGATTGATTCAGAAAGTATGAATGCTGTCGACAGCAGCGC
>NZ_JBPCUJ010000106.1:0-60597 GCF_051011215.1 Lutimonas sp. | reverse complement strand
ACCTTAAACAAACTTGTGGGGAGAGCAGGATTCGAACCTGCGAAGGTTTCCCAACAGAGTTACAGTCTGTCCTCGTTGGCCGCTTGAGTATCTCCCCTCAATTTTACTATTTTTTTCAAAGATCTGAGCCGATGGAGGGACTCGAACCCACGACCTGCTGATTACAAATCAGCTGCTCTAGCCAGCTGAGCTACATCGGCTTTTTTACTTTATAAATTCCTAAAAAAACGTATCAATTTGAATTTGTCTTACAAGGAACTTCGCATAAAAAAACAAACCGCTTTTTCTAACGGTTTGCAAATGTAAAAAGTTTTATCAGTTCTACAAAACTTTTTGACTATATTTTTAAATTATTTTATGCTCTTAATTTCTCTTTACGTTTAACTAATTGTCTTTTAACAGAATCAATCGCGAGACTGGCTGCTTCTTCAAATGTCTTCGACTGTTTTTTGGCAACAATATCAATACCGGGAAGATTCATTTTAACGTCAACTATTTTATTCTCTTTCTCGCTTGTACTCTGAACCTTTAAAAAAACTTCCGCACCAATAATATGATCGTGAAATTTTTCCAGATTATTAACTTTCTTTTCGATGTAATTGACTAAATCCTGACTAATATTGAAATTTACAGACTGAACAGATATTTTCATAAGTTAATAGTTTTTATTGCTCCTTGGATGAGCTTGATTATACATGATTTTTAAATCCTTCAAATTACTATGCGTGTACACCTGAGTTGAAGCCAAACTGGAATGTCCAAGTAATTCCTTTACAGAATTCAGATCAGCGCCTTCACTAAGTAAATGTGTAGCGAAAGAATGCCGCACGATATGTGGACTCTTCTTCACTTTCACAGATACTTTACCAAAATATTCATTGATAATTCGGTACACCAAGGTTGGATATATCGGATCTCCCTTACTCGTTATAAAAAATGAGTCTGTTTCAGATTCGATTTCCTCCCTTACTAATTTGTATTTTTCTACCGTACTCTTTACAGACAAAAGTAATGGTAGTTGTCTTTCTTTATTTCGTTTTCCAATGACTTTAACAATATTTTGTGACAAATCAATGGACGTGATTTTTAAACTTATTAATTCTGCCCTTCTCATGCCTGTTGTATATAGCATCTCGATAATAAGTTTATCTCTTATTGATTCGAAATCCTCAGCCTGATCAAAAAAATCAAGCACTTCATTAATTTCCTTTTCAGAAAAAGGCACATTTACCTTTTTCTCCACCTTCAGGGCCTTGTGCTTTTTTAAAGGATGTTCCTCTAATTGTTTCGACTTCAATAAAAAATTATAATAGGATCTCAAAGAACTTATTTTCCGATTAATCGATCGATTCGAAATATCCATCTCCACCAATGCCACAATCCAGTTTCTAATCAAAGGATAGGAAGCCTCAGAAATCTCTTTTAATTGAAATTCGTTTTCACAAAAATCTTCAAAAGAACTCAAGTCCTTCTTATATGCCGTAATAGTGTATGGTGAGTATTTTTTTTCGCAATCCAGATAGCTTATAAAATGAGTTATACTCAAAATCGTTCTCTAGTTATCATTAAAAAATTACATGGTTTCAAAGATTCAGAAACCGATGCCGCTTCTTTCAAAAATACAAAAAATACCTCATAAACTTAAATAAATACCAAAAAAAAGTCCCGCAAAAGCGGGACTCAATTTATCTTGAAAAGGTATTAACCTTTCTCTTCTGTGGTTCTAATAGCCTGAACATATTGGGCTTTTTGAATTTGCTTTCTTCTCACAACTGAAGGTTTCGTAAATTCCTTTCTTTCGCGCAACGTTCTCATTGTCTTCGTTCTATCAAATTTTCTCTTAAAACGTTTTAACGCTCTGTCTATATTTTCACCATCCTTAACTGGAATTATCAACATAGTTGGGCACCTCCTTTCATATGTACTTTAAGTTTATTTTTTGGGCTGCAAATATATAAAGAAAATGGTTGAAAAAAATTTATTATCTTTAATTTTTATTCGATCCCCCAAAATGAAACAAAAGTTTAGATTTTTTTTCATTGTTCTGGCAGGCCTATCATTTATAATAGTAGGCTTTTATTTTTGGGCTTCATCTCCAAATTTCAGTATCAATGACTACAACGAAACCGGAACATACGATTACCCTGTTGACCTGGATAAGGACAGTATCTTTAGCATTGTCAGCTATAATATTGGGTATTTGAGTGGTATGACAAATAATCTTCCCGTTGAAAAACCCAGGTCCCTTTTTGACCTGAATCTCAATAAGGTCATTTATGAATTAAAAAAAATCAATGCGGATGTTATTGCCCTTCAAGAAATAGATTACGGATCTAAAAGATCTTATTTTGTCGATCAGCAAAATGAACTTGCAAAACTTGGCTATGGTTTTTTCGGTAAAAACATTAACTGGGATAAAAAATACGTACCCTTCCCCTATTACCCCCTGTCGATGCATTTCGGCAAAATACTTTCAGGTCAATCTATCCTGAGTAAGTACCCTATTCTGCAGCAGGATCGCATCGAATTAAAACGAAATGCGAATAATCCGTTCTATTATGACAGCTTCTATATTGACCGTTTAGCACAAGTTGTAAAAGTTAAAATTGATGATCAATTCCTTATAATCATCAATGTGCATTTAGAGGCCTATGACCAGGAAACAAGAAAAGCACAGATGCAACAGGTCAAGAGTATCTATGTTAAACATTTCAAGAATTTCCCAACAATTCTTTTAGGAGATTTCAACAGTGACCCTAGTTATAAGGAAGCAGGGATCGAACTCTTTCTGGACCTTCCAGAAACGGGATGTGCTGCATTTACAAGAGATGCGACTCCAAATACCTTTAGTTCGGAATCTCCCACAGAACGACTTGATTATATTTTTTACAACAAAAAATTTATCAAAGAAATAGATGCTAAAGTGCTGTTATCTTTTGAGTTAGCATCAGATCACTTACCTTTACTAATGAAATTTAAATTTAAAGATCAGTTTTATGCAAGTATTAGACAACAACCGGACTCTTGATGCCAAAGAATGGGCACTTACAATTTTTATTGCCTCACTGCCTCTGATAGGCATCATTATGCTCTTGGTCTGGGCTTTTAGCGATAATGCAAATATCCATAAAAAGAATTGGGCAAAAGGAACCTTGATTCTTTGGGTGATTGGATTTATAATAGCGTTTGCTTTTCTTTTCTTATTCGGAGGTATTGCGATTCTTGGTCAAATGTTTAATTAATCGCTGCGGCACTCATCAATCCTTTTTCCCAAAAACACGTTTGAACCAGGACTTTCGCTTTTCTTTTTTCGCTTGTTTTTTGGCCTTTTTTGAGGCTTTTTCAAAAGTTGTGTTTTTACTTTTAAAAATGTCATCAAAGAATTTTTCTATGTCTGAATCTTCAATATAGTCGGGGCATGCCAGGTATTCGGAGGTGTTTTCAAAACGTTCTTTTGATAAATACTTCCGCCTTAGTTCAGGTTTTTTCTGTACTTTTTGCAAGGTTTTTGCCACTATGGGTAAAGCCAATGTGCTCCCCGCGCCATTGGCGCCATTGTTAAAATGAATCACAGGAAAACTAGCACCTACTCTTGTTGCCATTACTAAATCAGGTGTATACCCAATAAACCAGGCATCACCGTAATCTTGCGAAGTACCCGTCTTTCCTGCTAAGGGTACAGATACCCCGTATACCGACTTCATCGAGGCACCAGTACCTTCTCTGACCGCCTTTTGAAGAATTCCGGTAAGGGCGGTACTTGTTAATTCAGAAAGTACCTCCTCCACCGGAGCATCATTTGAGAAAGTATACAGGACCTTTCCTTTGGCCGTTTTTATCGATTTTATCAAGACAGGTTCAATCCGTCTTCCGGAATTAGCAAAACTGGCATAAGCGATGGCCATTTCATACAGACTTGCCGTTGCTGTTCCCAGAGCTATCGAAGGGTTATATACCAACGGTTGGGAAAACCCCAACCCATTCCATGTATTTTGCAAAAGTCCAAAGTCTTGTTGAAAGAATAAATTCACCGTGGGTATGTTCATACTTCTCGCCAGAGCAGCCGATAAGGAATATTTTCCTCCAATACTGTGATCATAGTTCTGGGGTTCCCAACCGTCAAAATCCTTTAAAACAATTGGATTATTATCTAAATACTGACAAGGTCTTGCACCTTGCTCAAGTGCTGAGGCATACAAAATTGGCTTAAAAGCTGAGGCAGTTTGTCGCTGAGCAAATACTTGATCGTAGGGCTGGGTTCTAAAATCTATACCTCCTACCCATGCCTTGATTTTTCCATCATTTGGGTTGATTGCAATAAATCCTGCATGTAACAGGCTTAAACTCTTTGCCAAACTATCCCTTACACTAATCGAATCGGAATAGAATCCATCCCAGGAAAACATTTCTCTTACTTTCTTCTCGTCCGCCCGTGAATCGAGTTTTAATCTCTTTAATTCTCTTGACACCAGGTCATTCAGTTCTCGCTGAGATGTCCCTTTTTGATATTGCTTTTGAAGTCTCCCCTGCATTTTAGACAGGTGAGATTTCATGGCGGACATGGCGTACAACTGTAATTGATAATCTAAGGTGGTCTCGATGATCAAACCACTTTTATTAAGATCATAAACAGTATCTGTTTCGCGATTAATCCCCTTGATCAATTCCGCAGCCTCTTTCTTTATCTGCACCAAGAAATAGTTGGCCCTGCCCTCAGACTGTAAATTCGCATAATCCAATTTCAATGGTTTCTTTTGGAGTTCTTCAAGACCATCTGGTCCTAAATAGCCATACTTTTCCATTTGTTCCAGAACGGTATTGCGCCTCATCAATGCGTGATCCGGATACAGTCTGGGATTATAATAGGTATTTGCCTTTAACATTCCAATCAGCACCGCAGATTCTTCAGTTTTCAGAGAGGATACTCCTTTGTTAAAAAAACGATGAGATGCCGCCTCTATCCCTAATACATTTTCTCCAAAAGGAACCGTATTGAGGTACAACGTAAGAATGTCTTCTTTCGAATAAATTTCCTCTAAGCGGGATGCAAGAATTATTTCTTTGGTTTTGTTTACCGGCATTGAAAGAAATCCATAAGATTTCCGTCCATACATATTCTTTGCTAATTGCTGGGTAATCGTACTTCCTCCTCCCGCATTTTGCTGCAAAATGATCGATTTTACCAAAACCCTGAGTAAACTTCTTGAGTCAACTCCTTCGTGATCGAAATACCTGGCATCTTCCGTGGCCACCAGGGCATTGATAAGGTCTTTAGGAATCTGTTGAAATTCTACATTGGTCCTGTTATCAGCAAAAAACTTCCCGATTATTTTCCCATCATCCGATAAGACCAAGGAGGCCGTCTCATTCTTAAAATCTTTCAATTCCTGTTCAGAAAAAACATGGCCGAAAACGCCCAGATGCACAAAGCCAATAAACAGCCCCATGAACAGTGCCGCCAACAGTAAAATCTTTCCAATAAAAACAACAATCTTTTTTTTCATAACAACCGCCGAACGCAAAAAGAGAACTTCCTAAAGATATGCGTATTTCTTAATTTTTCATTACAACCAAGGTAGCTATATACCCGGTTAAAATGTTCCATTCTTTATCAGCCAAAACCGCGCCATTCTCACCCAGCACCTTAAATTCTGCAGTATTCGGACCCGAAGATCCTTGATTCAAGGCCTCAATATCAATCCTGTTAAATCCCTCTTTCAATTTTATATCAATGGTATAATAACCTCCTTCAAGCGTAATACTTCTACGAATAACCTCTTCATTAACATAGAGTTTTACCCGATCTCCATCCACATAACTATGATCCCTGCAAATAATCCTGATTGAATTTGAACTGGTTTCTATTTTACCAAGCTCCAGAGAGGTTTGAAATTTTTTAATACTTACGTTTTTACCATTCCAATACTTGGAAACAAGCACATCTTTGTCTCGTTGACTCAAATCACGCATGGATCGGTTTTGCTTTTTTGGAATTACACTGTACTGAGGAAACTTATCGGCAATATCCTTTAAGTTACCAAACAAAGTGATTGTTTCGGCCTTGATATCCTCTTTATCCGAATTTTGAGGCGCCATTTCAATCTTATTGTTATTTTCCGGCTGGTATTGAAATATATCAGTTTCTTCAATAGTATTGTTGTCTATCTGAGCCACCAATACTGCTGAAAAAAGAAAGAAGGAAATAAAGAGATACCTTTTCAAAAGCTAATAATCAATTAATAATTTTTTCGGGCGGCAAATTACAAATTAAAGCCTACCTTTTTATTAAAAGTTTATTAAAATATATGTATTTAATCTAGTTAAGACTGCTCTCTTTTATAATTTCTCTGGATTTTTTTAATCGCATTGTCAATCGATTTATCTGGTTCTATAACATTGAGCTCGCCCCAGAACTCAGGATCTGTAAATCCGGAAGTCTTATCAGTTAATATGACGCTTCGCCTCATTCGATCTCTATTCTTAACCGTGATACCCTGATCGTTATCTTTCCAGTCTGTGATCGCCATTTCAATGGCTACATTATATACAGAGTTGAATAATTTTTTATCCCATTTGATCTTAAAAGCCAGTTCAATACGGCTATAGCTAAAATGCCATTTACCACCTGTGTCTTTATAGTCCACGATATATTTTGTATCCATTGGAATCACATCGGCGTTATTCGGCTTTTTTCTTACAAAGAATTTTTTTGCCTCACTCAGATTGTCCAGATTCAAACTAAAAACAGCCTTGACAAGAGCATATGTCTTCGTGTCAACATAGAGCTTCCCTTTGTAAAAAGGTTCTACCATTGACGGTTTTTGATAGAAGTCAATCACATAGACATTTCTATTGTCTAAATTCATCATTTTATCAAAACTAAACCTATAAATATCAAACATATCAGCAGAGAAAAACAATTCCTCATTTCTGATCATATCCATACTTAAATTATTATAAGGCCCACCCTGTAGTTTTATAACCAGCGTATCTATTTTTCTGTAATCCGTGCTTTTTCTTGCCTTGTCCAAGGTCACATAATCACTTTGGGTCCCTCTTGGCTGTTTATAAATATCAACCACCGCTTCAGATAAGGAAGCATAGGTTTTTCTTTTCTTAATAGATTCTCTGTAAAAGGCCTTCACGATGGTCGATTCTTTATAAGAATTAACCTTTCTCTGTGCAATGACCTTTCTTATTACGGAAATTGGATCTGCTTCCACCAAATTCACATCCGGTAATTTCTCAAAAGACTCTTCCATATTGACTCTTAACTCAGTATTTCCAAAAGAACTCAATGGAATTGATTTATTCTGATAGCCCAAATAACTAATGGTCAAATTTTCATCTTTCAAGCTGTTTGGCACTTTCACCAAAAACACCCCTTCTAAATTCGAAATAGTTGAAATATTTGAGTTACTTACAGATATAGAAGCGTACTCAAGAGCCTTTTTAGTTTTTCCATCAACAACGACTCCTTTATACTCCTTAAAGCTCGATGAATCTCCCTCCTGAGCTTCTATGGAAGGTTGCACTAATAAAAACGCCATTAGATAGACGCAACTTGTAAATAGTACACCTAAACGATTATTTAACTTATTCATACTCAATCTCATGATAACAAATTTTATAGTATATTTCAACCATTGAAATTACAGAATAATAAGCAATTATAAAAGAATTTTAACTTAAAATACACGGTCAAACCAATTGTAAAAGGTTTTGTCAATGGATTTTATGTATTATTGGGTTAAATGCTTTAGATGCAATTAAAACACGGTCACCAATACGAAGTTCTTCAGCCTCTTTGTCGTTGGCAATTACCTTGACCAAATCCTTTCCAATTAACACGGTAACAATTACAATAAAATCTTGCTTGACCATTTTCATCACTTCGCCTGTAAATTGAAATTTCGCATTCACCCTGTCATTGGTAAACATCGTAGCAGGATCTCCACTTCGAACAATCGTACCCTCTTCCATTTCAATCATAAAATCAGAGAGCCTGATAATTTCCGAAACATCATGACTGATCAAAACAGTGGTCAACTTGAATTCACGATGTACCTCAAGAATATAGGATTGTAATTTTACGCGCATCTTGTGATCCAAAGCAGACAGGGGTTCATCCAACAGCAACAAATCCGGCTTTCTGACCAAAGCTCTGGCCAGGGCTACTCTTTGTTTCTGTCCTCCCGACAAGGTAGCGGGTTTTCGATCTTGCAACTGTCCAAGGTCCATGATTTCAACCAGTTGATTAATTATTTTCTTAGGATCAGATTTTCTCAAACCAAAGATCAGGTTCTCCTTCACGGTCATATTGGGAAACAGCGCATACTCCTGAAAAACCAAACCAATATTTCGATTTTGAGGAGGCATAAATGCGCTATTTGCCGTATCGGACCACAATATTCCTCCGACAGCAATCCGACCAGTATCCGGCTTTATCAGACCCGCCAGCAAATGCAATAAGGTGCTCTTTCCAGCCCCTGAAGGTCCATAAATGGTCGTTAAGTTCCTCTCCTCCAACTGCATTTTAATGTCCAGCAGCATATCTCCAGACGAGGATTTGAGCGATTTTTGTATCTCTATTTCAATCATGCTGCCTTGTTTTATTAAAATAGCCCCCATTTATCAGGTATACCATCAATAGAATTAGAAATGTGATTCCAAATAAAATCAGTGAATATGTATTTGCTGCACCGTAATTTAAACTCTCCACCTCATCATAGATGGCTATGGAAGCAACTCTGGTTTGTCCGGATATGTTTCCCCCAATCATCAAAACAACTCCAAACTCACCAATGGTATGTGCAAAGGCCAGAATAATTCCAGTAATTAATGAGGGTTTAATATTGGGCAGTAACACCCTTGTCAACGTAGTGAATTTACTTTTTCCCATACTATAGGAAGCATTTTTTAAGGCTGGTGACAGATTCGCAAATCCAGCCTGAATGGGATGTACCATAAAAGGCAAACTATAGATGAGAGAGCCTAAAACCAATCCTTCAAATGAAAACACCAATCTCAATCCCAGCCATTGGTCCAGCCAATTTCCAAACGCATTTGACGGACTGAAGGCCAATAACATATAAAAACCAATAACGGTAGGTGGAAGTACCAATGGCATACTGACCAGGGTTTCAGCAACCGGCTTAATTTTTGACTTTGTATTTGCCAACCAGTAAGACAAGGGAATTGAAATAATTAATAAAAGTATTGTTGTGATCAATGCCAGTTGAAAGGTTAATATGAGCGGGTTCCAATCTATCATTTCGACAACATCATTTCGTTGGTCTTAATCATGGCATTCAGCTCAAGCCCTTCTACAATTTTCAATTGTTTTACAGCGTTTGAGGTAATGATTGATGTAATAAAGCCAAAATCAGTTTTAATCGTAACCTTGCTAAGTAATTCATCAGACTCGATGAGATGTACAGTGCCAACCAACTTATTTCTTAAACTAATACCACTCATATCACCTACACCGAGAATAACCTCTGTTTCCTTAAAAATAACTTTTACGTCATTCTCTATTTTTAAAAACGCTGCAGTCTCAGGTGTATCTATTAAAATAGTTGAAAAAACCGTACTTCCCAGATCCACCTTTACGATTGAAAGGTCGCCGTTTACCTTAATACTTGCTATTTTTCCTTTTAAAATATTCATCTATTCGACCAGATCATAACCAAACTTATGTAAAATTTCCTTGCCTTCTAAAGAAAGCATAAATTCTTTGAATTGCACCGCTTCTTCCTTATAAATTTCTCTGTTGTTTAAAATAACCATTGCCTGAGCCATCGGATTGTAGAGTTCTTTGTCAAGTACTTCCCAAGATCCTTCATGTTCCATCTGAGAAGAAAGAACAACGGACTTTGAGGTAAAGCCAATTTCAGCTGCCTGCGATATGATAAATTGATTTGTCTGTGAAACACTTTCCCCATAAACAATTTTGGAACTGATGGTAGCATACAAATCTGTATGATTCAAGACTTGCATTGCCGCCACCCCATAGGGAGCTGTTTTGGGGTTCCCCATGGCAACATGCTTGACCTGTCCTGAGGTCAAAACTTCTAAATCCGGAACCAGATCGTCTTTGAGGGTCCATAAAACCAGACTTCCATAGGCATAAACTTCAGGTTGGTCCACAGAAAATCCTTTTTTAAATAATTCATTTGGATACTTAATGTCTGCTGAAAGAAACAAATCGAAAGGAGCACCTTCAACAATTTGTGCAGTAAGTTTTCCACTTGAGCCTAAAATAACTTCACTCGATATGCCTGATTTTTCATAAAAAGCATTCGCCAATTCATAAATGACAAATTGCATATTCGCTGCAGCAGCTATGGTAAAGGAGTCCTTTTTTTTTGAATTACATGATTTCAAAAAAAAGAATGAACCTAAAATAAGTATTAAAACAAGGTTTCGACGCATGGGTTCACATCTGAATGGAAAAACATAGTATGACTTACTAAAATCAAAAATAACGAAAACAATTCAGGCCTGCTATCTTCCATCACTTTTTGTAGCTAAGAGATCATTTAAAATCATCAGTAAAATGCTGATGCCTGGTTTTATCAGAAAATTTCCTGGCATTAAACTCTTTTGAAGCTCCTTTTGCTATGGATAGCGTCTTCCAATCACTTTTGAGAATCAATTTAGCCAGAAAAATAATTTGTCCAATATGAGAGGCATAGTGGGCCAACTGCCTGTTGATGGCTTCTGATACGGTATGTCCGGTATTTCTTATGAAAATGGTCTTTTGAAGATCCTCTGTCTGTAATTCATTCAAGCTGGCCTCCAGGCATTCCCATCCTTTCCCCCATATCTCATCAAGCTCTTTTCTTGATCCACCGCCAGACTCAAATTCAAAATCCCGGTCTCGCCAATCCTTTTCACCATCGGAACTCAGAAAATCAGTAAAACGCGACAGCATATTCCCGGAAATGTGTTTAACGATAATGGCAATGCTATTGCTGTTCTCATCATGTTGCCAAAACAACTTCTCCTCAGGAACCTGCTTCATGGCTCTTTCTCCAAGCATTTTATAATAGTCAAAGAGTTTTTTGATATCATTGAGATAATTTTCTTCCATAAAAAATAATTAAAAATGGGGTCCAAGGTCGTTAAGACCTGATGACCCCATAAAACATTCATTAAAAATTAATGGCTAAGCTTCTTCCGGAGATAAATACTTATAGACAATTCCGGCAAGAATTGCACCAATGATAGGCGCGACCCAAAACAGCCACAACTGTGCCGTTGCCCAATCACCCACAAACAATGCCTGACTGGTACTACGGGCAGGATTCACTGATGTATTCGTGACAGGAATACTAATCAGATGAATTAATGTCAAGGCCAAACCTATGGCCAAGCCTCCAAATCCTTTTGGTGCTTTTGAATGTGTGGCACCCAAAATTACGATTAAGAACATAAAAGTCATGACGATTTCAGTAATAAGTGCTGCCATCATGCCGTAGCCTCCTGGTGAGTTTTCACCATAGCCGTTAGCGGCAAATCCACCGAGCTCAAAACCAGGTTTTCCGCTGGCGATCAGGTATAAAATTCCTGCACCTGCAATACCTCCTAATACCTGAGCAATAATATATGGAATCAGATCCTTTTTATCAAAACGACCACCCATCCAAAGACCTATAGAAACGGCCGGATTTAAGTGACAACCTGAAATATGACCTATGGCATACGCCATGGTTAAAACTGTTAAACCAAAAGCCATCGCTACACCAACAAAGCCAATACCTAATTCAGGAAATCCTGCCGCCAAAACGGCGCTTCCACAACCTCCAAGTACGAGCCAAAGCGTACCAATAAATTCAGCTACTAATTTTTTCATTTTTTATAAAGTTTAGTTAATGATAAGTTGAGACGCTGCAACTTCTTATTTTATTTATGAAGTGTCCAGAATCAATTGATACTAAAGTAGTCAATTTTTACTGAACACAAAGAAACACAAGAATGCTTTGGCGTCCATCATCATTTTCAAGTCACTTAACAACAGTCTTGACCCTTTTGGCGAAAAGCTTTTGCCGACTTCAATAAATTGATTAATATTATTCCTTGAAACCCCCCGACATAGAACTGTTTAACCATATAAAGTTTACTTCTATGAGGATAGTAACATTCATTATTTTTTTCACCCTTATAGGCTGTGTACCGGGAAAAATGAAAGACGGGCTCGCATCGATGGAAATTCATTGGGAAGTAGTCAGTAATTTAGAAAAAGAAGGATGCCATGCAAGATTCATCTTTATCAATAAATCTGATAGTGAACTAAACGGTGAGAACTGGACTCTTTACTTCAATCAGGCAAATGTCATGCCTCAAAAAAAGAATAATCCTTTCGGTGAAGTATCTCACATCAATGGTGACTGGTTTAAATTTGCCCCGGCTTCTGATAATTTTTTATTGAAACCCAATGATACACTTCAATTCGACTATCATTACGAAGATGCTTTAATCAAAAATACAGATGTACCTCTCGGGCCCTATTTTGTGGTCAATGAAGATCAGGCCGATGAAAAAATTTTTGAAGCCGAAAATTTTGCGGCAAAGGCATTTTCAAGGCCTGAACAAATTCACAGATCAGCAAAAGATTTTGTGCCCATACCAGAAAGTGAAATCCTTTATGCCGAAAATGAAAATATTACAGAATTAAATTCTGATGAATTTAGCCCGATCATACCAAGTCCATATCATTTTGAAAGATTAGAGGGCTCACTTCAACTGAAAGGATTCGTTGGTTTATGGGTGGATAAGGAATTCAGTAATGAGAAGAATTATCTTCAAAAGGCTTTACAAGATCGTTTTGAAGTATCAACAGAATTCAAAAAGGAGGCTGAGGCAGACATACGTATTGTGCTATCAAAACTCCAGAATGATACTGGAAGTGATGAGGGCTATGAATTATCTATAGACAGTAATGGAATTAGCATTAAGGCACAAACTAAAGCCGGAGCTTTTTATGCTATCCAGAGTTTACTCGCCCTTCAAATCGAATCCCCTGAAAATGGGGTTGGAATTTCATTTCCTAATGTAAAAATCAAGGATCATCCCAGGTTTGATTACAGAGGATTTCAACTTGATGTCGGTCGAAACTTCCAAACGAAGGAAACCATAAAAAAAACGATCGATATTCTCGCTTTTTACAAGATGAACACCTTTTTATTCTATTTCACCGAGGATGAAGGCTGGAGGCTTGAAATTGAAGGGCTTCCCGAGCTTACTGAAGTTGGTGGTCAGCGACAGCATACCTCCATGAATGAAGCAGCATTGCACCCTTCTTATGGTTCTGGTCCTTTTGCCTATAAGGAGGGCGGCCATGGTTCAGGATTCTATACCAAAGATGAATTTATTGAGATTTTGAAGTATGCAAATGAGAGACATATCAAAGTCATTCCTGAAGTCAATCTTCCGGGTCACGCACGTGCGGCGATCAAATCTATGGAGAAACGATATGAAAAATATATGGAAATTGGAGATGAACAAGAGGCAAATCGCTACAGGCTTATAGATCCTGATGACAAATCTGTTTACTCATCAGCACAAAGTTTTAAAGATAATGTCGCCTGCGTCTGCAGAGAATCTATCTATCGCTTCTATGAGAAAGTAATTGATGTGATTATTGACTATTACGACGAAGCAGGTGTTCCATTGGAATATTTTCATGTAGGAGGCGATGAAGTTCCCGATGGCCCATGGACAGCCTCACCAATTTGCGACAAATTATTTGAAAAAACAGAAGGCTTGGAAGCAGAGAACCTTCATGCTTACTTTTTCAAACGTACAGTTGACATCTTAAAAGAAAGGAATTTAACCGTTGCAGGATGGGAAGAAACAGCTCTTAAAAAGGAAAATGACCAAATTGTTGTAAACAAAGAGTTTTCGGGAGGCAGTGTGGTCCCATATGTATGGAATAATCTTTGGGGAGCTCAGGACCTCGGGTATAAATTAGCTAATGCAGGGTATCCCGTTGTTTTATGTCCGGTAACGAACTTCTATTTCGACCTTGCCTATGACAAACATCCTGAAGAACCTGGTTTGTATTGGGCGGGCTTCGTCAAGACAAGAAATGCCTACGAATACGCTCCGTTTAATGTATTTCACACCACATATCGAAACGATTCCTATTACACACCTTTTGATCAGGAATCTGCCTTCAAAAACATGGAACGGCTCACCCAGAAAGGCGCTAAAAATATTCTTGGAATCCAGGCTCAGATGTGGAGCGAAACCATAAAAGGGCCTTTGATGCTGGAATATTATTTGTTCCCCAAGCTCCTTGGCTTTGCCGAATCAGCATGGGCAAAAGAACGCGAATGGGAATCCATAGACGACACCCCTCTGAGAAATAAAAAAATGAACGAGGGATGGAATCAAATGGCAAATTCAATTGGGAAAAATGAGATGAGAAAATTGGATGGAATTTTCGGGGGATTTAATTATCGAATTCCTCCACCAGGGGCTAAAATTAACAATGGATTTCTTTTTGCCAATACCTCCTATCCAGGACTTGAGATCAGATATACTATTGATGGCTCAGAACCAAAGCCTGATTCACCATTATACACAGAACCTGTCAAAATAACGAATGTTCAGTTCAAACTGCGAACCTTTAACTCAGCAGGGCGCGGAAGCAGAACAACTCAACCAAATAATACAAATTTAAATCTTGCACAATGAGCTCATTTGATTCAAACAAGCGACTTATCTCTTTAGACATGCTTCGAGGCCTAACCATAGCCCTTATGATTGTGGTAAATGATCCCGGATCCTGGGAACATATATACTGGCCCCTGGCCCATGCTGAATGGCATGGTATTACAATAACGGATTTTGTCTATCCATTTTTTCTTTTTATTGTTGGGGTATCCATCGTATTATCTTCTTACAAACAACTTGATGCTGGAGGCGATAAGAAAAAAATGAGAAAAAAAATATGGATCAGATCCATAAAAATATTTGCACTGGGGCTACTCTTAAATCTATTTCCAGACTTCAATTTTGCCGAATTAAGGATTCCGGGGGTACTTCAGCGTATAGCAATCGTTTATCTGGTTTGTGCACATATATTTTTGGCAGTAAACTGGAAGACCCAATTAAAAATAGCCGCTGCTTCTCTGATCGGTTATTGGCTGGCCATGATGCTTATTCCCGTTCCAGGTGTAGGTGCCGGTGTTCTTGAACCAGGCAAGAACCTTGCGGCCTATATCGACAGCATTCTTATTCCTTTGAGAATGTGGCAAGGCACATGGGATCCTGAAGGCATCCTAAGCACGATTCCAGCCATCGTTACGGGAATGACAGGAATGTTTGCCGGGCAATTGTTGAAACAGGACATGCAAATAGAAAAAAAATTAAATTACCTGTTCCTGGCTGGTCTGCTTTGCGTGGTTGGTGGCTATATATGGGATCTGTTTTTTCCTATCAATAAAAATCTGTGGACGAGCTCCTATGTACTATTTACATCAGGATGGGCGTTTATGGCGCTTTCAGCCTGTATTTTACTAGTGGATGTCATGGGATATGATAAATACGCTAAATTTGGTGTCATTTATGGCAGTAATGCCATTACGGTTTATGTATTTGCAGGAATGTTTCCCTGGCTCCTCAATGATATCATGGGTGTAAGAGGATTATTCTATAATGGTTTGGTAAATGTCGGAATGGTGCCTGAACTGGCTTCATTTTTATGGTCAATTGTCTATACTTTGATTTGTTTTATCCCAGCCTATATTCTCTACAAAAAGAAAATTTTTATTAAAGTGTAAGCGTTTTGAAAAAATCAAATGAATTTCATTCTATTGTAAATGAGATGCTATCCAGGATTATGGATACGCAATTACCGACCATCAAGAAACTAGGGAAGCGCATTGCCGAAAAAACCATGGAAGGGTCTATTCTTTTCGGCTTTGGAACTGGTCATTCTCATGTCATTGCGGAGGAATTATATATTCGTGCAGGTGGATTGTTCACGGCCAAGGGAATCCTGGAACCTGAATTTATGCTGCACGGAACCAAATGGAAGAGTACGGCTTTGGAACGTATTGAAGGGATTTCAAAATCCATTCTTACTTTGAACGGAGTAAGGTCGAAGGATGTAATCATCATTATTTCAAATTCCGGCCGAAACCCGGTTCCGATAGAGATGGCTATTGAAGCGAAAAAAGCGGGGCTTCTGGTTATTTGCATTACAAATATTACGCACAGTAAATCCGTTGAATCCCGACACAAGAGCGGTAAAAAACTGTTCGAAGTATCGGACTATGTCATTGACAACTGCGGTTTTCCAGGGGATGCCGCAATGAGTATGAAAGGAGAACCCTATACCTTTGGTGCCACATCAACGATAACAGGAGCCTATATCATTCAACTGCTTGTAACCGAAATAATCGTCACCATAAAAAAGATGGGGGGAATTCCCCCTGTTTTACTGAGTTCCAACCTCGACAATAGCGATGCATATAATGAGGTGCTTCTGAAAGAATATTTTGATAAGTTCCCTGAACTGGAATGGCTTTTAAAATAATTATTGAACCTAATTATTAAACACAAATAGTTTTGAGGTATCACTGATTATTCGTAACTTAAAGAGTTGCATTTTAATGCATTTGTTAACTAAAAAGCATTCCTATGAACCTCCTTAATGTTATCATCGTAAGCGTTGTTATTTTTATTTTGGCCGGTATTCGAATCGTATATGAATATAAAAGAGCCGTTAAATTTAGATTTGGTAAATATGTATCACTTTTAGAACCTGGTATACGATGGATTATTCCCATTGTAGACAGAATAAAACTTGTTGACATCCGAGTTATTACAATTAATGTTCAAAAACAGGAAGTCATGACCCAGGACAATGTTCCATGTCTAATCAATGGAGTCTTATTTTTCAAAATCAATGATGCTACCAAGGCAATTCTTGAAGTTGAAGATTTCGTTTTTGCCATCTCACAAATGGCGCAGGCCACCTTACGGGATGTTTGTGGAAAAGTTGAACTGGATACCATTCTCTCCGAAAGGGAGGAAATAGGTCGAAACATCAAGGAAATTGTTGAACTGGAAACCAAAATCTGGGGAATCTCCATACAAGATGTAAAGATAAAAGACATAGAACTCCCGGAAAACATGAAACGCTCCATGGCAAATCAAGCAGAAGCTGAACGTTCGAGAAGGGCTCGTATCATCCTCGCTGAAGCTGAAAAACAAGCGGCTGACAAATTACTTCAGGCTGGTAAAATAATAGACGAATCTCCTTCAGCCATAAAATTAAGATTGTACCAAACCTTATCAAATATCGCAAGCGAAAAGAATTCCACCATCGTTTTTCCATTTCCTGAAGAAGTATTGCCGCGTAAAAAGTGATGTTCGAATTCTATACTCTTATATGATGGGCTCCTCCACTGCAGGGCGCATAGCAACTTTTGAAAACACCTGACTGTTTTATACAATTTACAGGAGGCTAAATTTTGTATCTTGTGTGCAAATCTGATAAAATGATCCAAACCTATAAGCGCAATCCCCAAATCCATGAACATTATCACAGTATCTTTATTGGTTCCGGAATGGGCAGTCTTTCGGCCGCTGCAATTCTTGCCAAAGAAGGTCATCGCGTCCTTGTTTTAGAGCAACATTACACCGCTGGAGGCTTCACTCATGTTTTTAAAAGAAAAGGATTTGAATGGGATGTAGGGATTCATTATATCGGTGATATGCAACGCGAGAAAAGCGCGATGAAAAAATTGTTTGACTATGTCACGGACAGCAATTTAAAGTGGGCTGATATGGGAGAAGTTTATGACAAGATCATCATTGGTGATCGCTCTTATAACCTGGTAAAAGGTCTCAAAAATTTTAAGCAACAACTCATCGACTATTTTCCTGAGGAAAAAGGAGCGATCGAAAAATATATTGACCTCATCTTTGCTGCTAACCGAACGGCTGGGAAGTTTTATATGAATAAAGCCTTACCACCTTTTATTGGTAAGTTACTTTATAATTGGATGTCCAATCCGTTCTTTAAATATTCCGATCAAACAACCGATGAAGTTCTCAGAGGATTGACGCAAAATGAAGAGCTCATCAAGGTGCTATGTGGTCAATATGGAGATTATGGTTTACCGCCTAAACAGAGTAGCTTTTTTATGCACAGCACAGTAGTGAAGCATTATTTTGGCGGCGGTAGTTTTCCGATTGGCGGATCTTCTCAAATTGTAAAAACAATTGATCCGGTTATTGAAAAGGCAGGAGGCTCTATCATTATCAATGCGGATGTGGATAAGGTTCTGATAGAAAACAACAAAGCAATTGGTGTACTGATGAAAGATGGGAAAACCATCAAAGCTTCGAATATTGTGAGTGGTGCAGGTATCATAACTACCTACCAGCAGTTACTACCGGAAGAGATCGGTAAAAAGTACCGATTGAACGAGCAGTTGCAGAAAGTAACTCCTTCGGTATCTCATGCCTGTCTGTATATTGGCCTAGAAGGTGAACCAGAAGAACTATCCCTTCCAAAAACTAATTTCTGGATTTATCCCGAAGGAGAAAATCATGACGAAATAGTGCACAGATATCTCAATGATATAGAACAAGAATTCCCGGTGATTTATGTCTCCTTTCCTGCCGCAAAGGATCCTGATTGGACCAATAGATATCCAGGTAAAAGCACCATCGATATCATTACACTATTGCCTTATGACATCTTTACGTCCTGGGGCGATTCAAAATGGATGAAAAGAGGTGAAGATTATGAATCGTTCAAAGAAAAAATTTCTCAACGATTGCTTAAAAAATTATACGAACAATTGCCTCAGGTCAAAGGGAAAATAAGCCATTATGAATTGGGAACTCCCCTTTCAACGAAGCATTTTATGAACTATTCAAAAGGAGAAATCTATGGCATAGATCACAGTCCTAAAAGATTTCGTCAGAAGTTTCTTACACCACGAACGCCCATTAAAAACTTCTACTTAACCGGTCAGGATATTGTTACAGCTGGTGTGGGTGGAGCATTATTTGCCGGACTATTGACTGCTTCTGCCATGACAGGTAAAAACTTTATGAAAAAGATTATAAAATCCTGATATGAAAAATAGGTGGGTATCGGAACCATGGGTTTTAGTTCCGATACCTTCAAATTTATTTAACTCTTGCTTCCAAATCCTTTCGCGGAATTTGTAAGAGCCTTCCAATTGATTTCCCATCCCTGAAAGACTGAGTTCTTAAACTCAGATCACCCGCTGGAACCTCGAAAGGACCTTCATATTTAATCCCTGTTGTAATTGGATAGGTATTATCTATGGTATAATACATGTCAATATCCTCATATGGATTTCGCAATTCACACATCAGCTTTCGGCCGTCACTGTACATATGCACCTCTGGCTCGTAAATGGTTTTGGCGACACTTATATTCTCCGCATCAAACCTATCAAAATGCGTTTCAATACGATTCGTAAAACTCTTCCAGTCTTTGCTTTCTTTGGTACTCCATAATGACTCAGACAAAGCCAAGGCTCTTGGATAGGTCATGTAAAAAGCAAAAGAAAGACTTGGTATAGCCTCTGTCCAGAGATTACCTTGTCCTCCCAGGATTAATTCCGGGTCCAGCACAAAATCAGGAACTGGCTCAAAACTATAGGTTTGTTTCAACGACAGGTCTGCATAAATCTTATTTTCAACACTATAATCGCCCTGCGTATAATCTAAATAGGTAAATTGTTTTGGCGTCATCACCACCTTATGACCAAGACCTACGGCTTCGATTCCTCCTTTCATATCCCTCCAGCTCATTACCGCTGCACCTTCAGCAAGACCTCCTTCAAGAATTTCATCCCAACCGATCATCTTTTTTCCTTTGCTGCTAATGATTTTTTCTATTCTCTTCACAAAATAGCTTTGTAATTCATGACTGTTTTTAATCCCATTTTTAGCCATAAAATCCTGCACCTTTGGATCGGACTCCCAATAACCATGGTAACACTCATCACCACCCATATGAATATATTCGCCCGGGAACAAATCTGCAATCTCACCAAAAATCATGTCCAAGAAAGCATACACTGCCGGATCAGCCGGATTTAAGGTATTTTCTATATTCATCTTAAAAGTTCCATCTGCGAACCAGTCAGCAAATTTTGCACCAGGATTGACAAATTTAAACTCTTTCCTTGTTGAATATTGCGGATATGCCGCCAACAATGCCATGCTATGGCCCGGTACATCTATTTCAGGCACAATAGTGATATTTCTTTCTGCGGCATAGGCAATCACATCCTTGATCTGTTCTTGTGTATAGAAGCCCCCAACTGTTGTTTTTTCAGTTTTTTTAGGTGCTGCCCTGCCTGCTCCAAAACGGCCATGTCTTTCCACCCTCCAAGCTCCCACCTCGGTAAGTCTGGGAAATGTTTTAATCTCAATTCTCCAGCCCTCATCATCCGTCAAATGCCAGTGAAAAACATTCATCTTATAGGCAGCCATTTGATCGAGATAGGCCTTGATTTCATCAACTGTAAAAAAGTGCCTGCTCACATCAAGCATCAAACCTCTCCAGCCAAATCTTGGGAAATCTTCAATGATACAGGTTTCGATTACAATAGGGATTGTTTCTCCCTCAGCTGACATCTCTCTTTTAACAGGTAATAATTGCTTCAAGGTTTGAAGACCATTAAAAGATCCTGCCTTGGTATTGGCCATCAATATGATCCCTCCTTCTTCAACAATTAACTGATACCCCTCGCTGCCAAGTGTATCTACCGCTGTTTCGTGGTATCCTATTTTTAAACTTTTAACTGCCGAACTATCCCCGCTGCTCTCGGTTAACTTAATTCCGATGGCCTCGAGTTCTGATTTAAAAACACGAAGCTGCTTTTTCAAATCATCATTTTCAGTGAGCAAAATAAGGGCCAAACTTTGATCAATACTTAGTTGACCCCCTGAAGATTCGTAAGAAACCGGGGCCGGTATCAACTGATGTTGTGACCAGGCAGCATTATTTAAAAAAAATAGGGTGAATACAAGTAGGGTAAAAACTCTTTTCATGGAACAATGAATTAAATGAATGATTTTTTCAAGTCGTGAATTTACTTGAATTCAATAAATTAAACTACATTTTAAATTAAAAAAATACAGGTCGTCATTGACTTCCTGTATTTTTTTCACTTCAATCTAACTTAACCTAATCAACTTATTTTTATTCAGTAGTCATACTGATAGTTTGTGTTGGATATGTAAGCCCATACCCAAAGCTATATAAAGGATCTTTGGAATCATACGGAAGGTCTTCTTTTTGATCAAGAACCGCCTTCCAGCTTGAAGGTAATTCCATAGGAAGTTTCCCTTCTGGTTTTTTAACACCAAACAACAAATCAGTCGCGACCTCATCACTTAATCCAAATTCAGCCATCAAAGCAGTACTTTCTGCCGCAATTTCTGTAAGAACAGCGGCTCTTTCTAAATTAACAATTACCACAGAAGGTTTTTGAGAAATCAAACTCAAAATCTCAGCTTTCTCTTCATCACTGTAATAAAGTCTTCCCTGTTTAAAAAAACTTTCCAGAAAATATTCATCACGAGGTTCAAACGGAGTATTTGTTCTCTTTACGATAACATCTGCCTCCATCGGCGTATCTACCAGCTCTCCATAAGCATTTAACAGCTCTTTCTCATTCATGCCTTCCGCATAGATCTTGGTACCCTTTTTTAGAGGGAGCAGGTTGTCATTTTTAAGCAATACAGTTCCTTTGGCCTGTGCCATCTTTCCTAACTTTCTGAAAGACTCCTTTCCGGCAATATCATTTGCAATAGATTCATCAATAAAGGGGTTGTCAAACAATCCCAAACGAAACTTATCTCTCATAATTCTCTTAACAGATTGATCAATTCTGGCTTCAGTCAATTGTCCGCTGTTCACAAGTTCAACAATCAGTTCCGGGCTGCTTTCTCCTCCAAACTGATCACAACCAGCATCGATTACCTTTTTAGTTCTTTCTAATGGACTCAATCCTTCAACTCCCCAAGCTCGCGCGTCTCCCATCTTTGTTGCATTGATAATGTTCCAGTCGGTACATATAACACCATCAAAGCCATATTTCTCTCTCAGCATGGTTGTGATGATGGTTTTATTAAAAGCAAAGGCTACATTCTCATCGGTCTGATCTATAGGGATGCCATAATAAGGCATAATTTGAGCTGTTTTTGCCGGAAATGCTCCTTTTTCGAAGGGAATCAGATGATAATCAAAATTATCTCCTGGATACACCTGATCTTTTCCATAAGGGAAATGTGCATCTTCACCATCAGCCTGTGGTCCGCCACCTGAAAAATGTTTGGTCATACAGGCGACACTTGTTGAACCCAATGAATCTCCCTGAAATCCCAGCACATATGCCTTTGTCATCATAGCAGATAATTGAGCATCCTCACCAAAAGTACCGTTAGATCGACCCCATCTTGGCTCGGTAGCCAAATCAGCCATTGGATGAAGCGCCAATCTTATACCGGTGGCCAGGTATTCCTGTCTCGCAATATTACCGAACTCTCTTACCAGGACCGTGTCCCTAGTGGCAGCAAGTCCCAGTGAGGTCGGCCACTGAGAAAATGTTGGAGTACTTAAGGCTGCCCCGGGGTTATGCTCAGAACCATGTCTCGGATCCGAGGCAATCGTTACAGGGATTCCCAATCGGGATTTTTCGCCTATTAACTGAATATTATTGTTATACCTGGCCAGAATATTGGCCTGGTGCGCGTGTAAAATATTAAAACTATTCATTTTCCTGTTAATGAGCATTTCAGAACTCGAAGGCATCATGAAAGTCATCATAATATCTAAAGGGTTTGAGGTCATAAAAGGCTTATCCATCGGCTCACCTTCCGGTGTCATACCAATCATGGTTATAAACATCGAACCTGCTTTTTCTTCCAGAGACATCTGAGAAACCAGATCATTTACACGATCTTCAATAGCTGCTCTGGAGTCTTCATAAACATCCAGCTTTCCATTTTTATTCAGGTCTCTAAATTCATGGCCATCAACTTTCAGCTTTTCTGCTTTTTCTCCCAGTTTTGAATAGTTGTTGGAAGCTTTATAAGACATCCTGCTATAGCCAATGAATCCTGCCAGCAAAATCAGTACTATTAAGGCACCTATAACGATTCCTGTTATTTTAAAAATTTTCTTCATCTTTGTTCTCTTATTTGAATACAATATTACAAATTTTATTTATTGTGTACAAATGACACAATATTTTTTTCCTATATTTGACCGATGAGTTCAAAATCCTCTTTAGAGAATATAAATTTAGCTGACATGTTCCTTCCTGGACAATCAGTAGACTGTGTTATTATTGGGTTCGAAGATCACCAATTAAAGATTCTAATCCTTAAATGGAAATCCAAAGATGAGGTCTGGGGTTTGCCCGGTGGATTTATAAGAAAAAATGAAGACATTGAAAAATCAGCGGTCAGAGTGTTAAGCGAAAGAACAGGTGTTCAACTGCCATTTTTAGAGCAATTCAAAACCTTCGGCAGAACCAATCGCAATTCAGCGAATGGTAAAAATAAAACATTTGATTTTGAGGGAATCAATAAAACTCAATTGAAATGGTTAAATCAACGGTTTATTACCTCAGGTTATTTGTCGCTGGTGAACATCCAAAAATGCAATCCCAAACCTGGCTTGTTCAGCGAAGAAATTCGATGGGCACCTCTCGAGGAGTTACCTGAACTCATTTTAGATCATGATATTATCGTTAGAACTGCTATTCGATATATAAAAAATCAAATCAATTATTTGCCATTTGGTATCAATCTGTTGCAAGAGAAATTCACGATGAAAGAACTTCAATTATTATATGAGGCTATTCTTGAAAAAAAATTAGACAGAGGAAATTTCCAAAGAAAAATGTTGAAATTGGATATTTTTATCAGGCATGAGAAACAGCTGGAAGGCGGCGCTCATAAAGCCCCTTATTTATATTCCTTTCACAAGGAAAAATACGAGAAACTTTTGGAGCAGGGATATGGTTTTAATTCCTGACCAAAAATTTCAACACAGATAAATACCTTTTCTTAGGTAAAAGTTCCCAATTGTTGCACCATAACTTTAGAATTTGTCGCGTAAAATTCCTTGGCCTGTTTCGACATCGCACCCGGATAAATATCTCCAAAAAAAAAAGGATTAGATGAATTTTTTATCAATTTCATCTAATCCTTAAAGAATCTACTGGTAGCTAAAATACCTAATTCACTGAGAACGTTGTCATCATTAAATCTTCACTATCAGAACTGCCTCCTACATAAAGTTCATATTCCATTTCTTCAATTTTCCATTCTTTCAGCTCTGGATCATACCAGGCCAAATCATCAACCTTAACTTCTAAACCGATAGTTTTAGTTTCTCCTGCTTCAAGAAATACCTTATCAAACGCTCTTAATAGTTTTACCGGTCGATCGACCCCAGAATTCTTAAACCCTATATATAACTGAACAATTTCCTCCCCTGCTAACTTCCCTGCATTTGTCACATCTATTCCTACTTTCAGGGTTCCATCCTTTGAAAGAGATGGTTCTTCAACTGCAAGTTGATCATAGGTATAATTTGTATAACTCAATCCATATCCGAAAGGATACGCTATCTCTTTATTTTCCTTCTCAAACAACGTATATCCATGATAGTATCCATATTCTATTTTAAAGGTATAGGGATTAAAAAACGGGTAATCCGCATCATTTCTTGCTATTGAAAATGGTAATTTCCCACTGGGGTTTACATCCCCGTACAACACGTTTGCAAGAGCATTCCCTCCTTGCATTCCGCTATACCATGAGAAAAGAATGGCCTCAACATCCTGTTCCCATTCATTCATGTTGATAGCAGAACCTCCTACATAGACAACTACTACATTATTATTATTTTCCGCCACCTTCTTTATGAGATCAACATCCTCCGGAAGTAATCTTAAATCTTCTCTATCTCCGCCTACTCCTTTCTTACCAACAAGTTTTCCTGCTTCTGCCGACTTTACCATGTCTGCTTCACCTGCCAGGTATTCTCCCTCATCCAGGTGGGTGAAACCCACAACTACGACAACTTTATCTGCAGCTGCTGATTTAGAACCTGCCAAGTCTGTATCTGCCCCGTCATATAACTCTACTTGATCGCCATTGCTTTTATTATAGGCTTCAATTCCTTCAAAAGGTGTCACTATATGCAAGGAAGTTGAATTACTGCTACCATAATCACCGGTGTTTTCCATATTCGCTAACCTTCCAACAATCAGGAGCTTTTCCCCCTCTTTTTTTGCCAATGGTAATAGTTGTTCATTTTTTAGAAGTACCATACTTTTTTCAGCAGCTTCTTTGGCCAAATCAACATGTTGTTTGGTCTCAATTCTATCATGCCCATAGGAATCCTGATCATCCGAATAAGCATATTTCAATCTGGTCTTTAAGGTTCTTGTTACGATTTTGTCGATATCTGACTCCGAAATTTCACCCTCTTTAATTCCCTGTTCTAAAATGTCGTATTTGTAGACCTGCTGATAAGGCATTTCGACATCCAATCCAGCCTTCACACTTTCTACACCGTCTCTCGTGCCAAAAAACCAATCAGATGAAACAAACCCTTCAAACCCCCATTCATCTCTCAAGATATCAGTAAGTAAATACTTATTATTGGGAGCATATTCACCAAGAACCTTATTGTAAGCACTCATAATAGAAGCGGGTTTTCCTTCCTGAATTGTTTTTTTAAAATGCGGTAAATACACTTCTCGTAAGGTTCTTTCATCCAAATCTACGTCCACTATAAATCGGGAATTTTCTATACTGTTCAAAGCAAAGTGTTTCGGACAAGCCATCACGTTGTATCTTTCTATTCCCTTGACAGCAGCTACACCAAATTCGCCCAAATGCCATGGGTCTTCCCCATAGGTTTCCTGTGCCCTTCCCCATCCGGGGTGACGCAGTAAATTAATACAAGGTGTTGCCGCATAATTCACTTTATTGGCTCGCATTTCAATAGCAATGACTTCATTAATTCTTTCTTCTAGATCCACATCCCAACTGGCTCCTCTGGCCATTCCAACCGGAAATGTAGTGACACTAAAAACCTCTTTGTCCATTACCCTTGCTCCTCTGGGTCCATCAGACAATACCCAAGGTGGTAAATGCAACCTTTCATTTTCTCCAACATAGACATGTGGAAATCTATTTTTAACCAAAAAGCCAATACCGAGTTTGGGCATCTGATACAATTTCTCCCCATACATTTGATCAATTTTTTCTTCGAGCGACATCTGAGCTACCAAATCTTCTGCCAGGGTCAAATATCCCTCTTCGTTCTCAGGCTTTGGAAGCAATTCTTCATTGGCTTGCAAGTTGTACATATTATAGTTAATACTTTTATAATATACACCTCCGGCAAGTAAAACCAAAAGCAGTAATACAAGCCCAAACCCTTTCAATATTTTTATGGCAATTTTCTTCATAATTATTCTATTGTGTAAATTTTACACAATATTACGACAATTAAGTCAATTTATAAATAAAATTATGATTAATTATCTCTTATATTATTGTAATATACTGAAAATGAGAAATTTATATACAACCAATTTAATTGGTTTTTCTGTAGCTGAATATCGCCCATGAATAAAAGAATACTGCAAATGAGACTAAGGCTATAAATGGTCTTTGCAAGTCATTAATATTACTCCCTTTTAAATATACCATTCTCAAAACTTGAATGATATATTTAAGTGGACTGAAATCACTAATTCGCTGGGCCCAGACCGGCATGTTCTCGACTGGTGTATATAAGCCACTTAAAAAAATAAAAGTCAATACAAAGAAAAACATCATAAACATGGCTTGCTGTATGGTCTGAGCATAATTAGATATCACGAGGCCAAAACCTGAAAATGAAACTATAAAAAGAGTCGCGAAGAAATAGATAGTCAATATGTTTCCTTGTGGAATCAGCCGCCAGAAAAACATAGCAATCAACATCCCAACACTCAACACAAAATAACCAATAATCCAATAAGGAATTAATTTAGATAGTATAAACGTAGCTCTTTTAATAGGCGTCACATTGATCTGTTCGATGGTCCCGCTTTCCTTTTCACCAACAATATTCAAGGCAGGTAGAAACCCGCAAATCATTGCAAGTATCATGACCATCAGGGCAGGAACCATAAAAACCTCATACTTTAATGTAGGATTAAATCTATAAGATGGCACCACTTCTAACGGTGACTCCAGACCTTTCGTTAATCCTCCGGCTAGTTCAACACGAACATCTGCATTAAAATCACTGATCACAGCGCTTAAATAAGCACTTCCCAGGCCTCCTTTATTCCCATTCACTGCATTGGCAGCAATCATTACAGTTCCCTGTTTCTCTCTGATAAAGGTAGCTTGGAAATTCGCCGGAATTTCAAGAATTATGTCAGCGTCATCCAGTTCAATACTTCGCAAGGCATCCTTATAACTAACTGACACATCGTTAATTTTAAAATAACCCGACGCCTGTACCTTTTGAATCAATTGTTGCGAATAACTGCTTTTGTCATGATCAACCAAACTCAATGCAATGTTTTTGACCTCAAAATTAGCAGCAAATGGATAAACAATTAAAGCTACAATAGGCAACATAACAATCATTCTTGGCAGAAAACTGTTTCTGAAGATTTGTTTGAATTCTTTCTCTATCAAATATTTCAGCATCATTACTCCAATCTAATTTTAAACTTTTTCAAACTGAGACCGATAAAAAAGACAGCCATGGCGCTCAAAACCATTAATTCATTCAAAATTGATGACATACCAACCCCTTTAATCATGATATTCCTCGTTGCACTTATATACCATTTGGCAGGGATTATCTGTGCTGCTCCTTGCAAAATCCAGGGCATATTTTCAATCGGGAACATAAGACCTGACAACATAATCACGGGAAACATCAGCCCCATTACTGAAAACAACAATGCCGCAATTTGGGAATCAACCAAAGAAGATATCAACAGCCCTAAGGCAAGAGATACAAAGATAAAAATGATCGAAACCAGGATTAGCAGGAACAGACTTCCCTGTATCGGAACTTCCAAAACAAATACAGAAAGACACAAAACCGTGGCGAAATTGATTAAAGACAATGTAAAGTATGGTACAACCTTTGCCAAAATGATTAATATGGGTGGCATCGGGGATACCAGAATAACTTCCATGGTTCCCAGTTCTTTTTCTCTGGCAATTGATATGGAACTCATCATGGCACAAATCAACATTAAAATCATTCCCATCACTCCAGGTACTGTGCTATACGCCCCTTTCAAAGTAGGATTGTACAAAAGGTCCACTTCTGTATGGATCTCGTAGGGAACTTCCTGCCCTTGATTTAAATCCATTACATATTCTCTAATAATCCCAGAAGCATAACTTACCAAGGTTGAAGCCGTATTAGGATCTGTACCATCAGCTATCAAAAGCACCTGTGCCTCTTTGGTATGTAACAAATTCTGATAAAAATTCTCGCCAAATACAATCACAAATCCAATCCGTCCTTCTTTAAAGACCTGTTCGATTCTGTCCGGATTATCTAAGTTTTCCTCAAAACTAAAGTATTCACTATTCCCTAATTTGTTGATCAATTCCTCTGTAGCATTGTCCTTGGAAGGATCAAAAATTGCAAATTTTGTGTTTTTAATTTCAGTTGTTATTCCAAAACCAAATAGAATGATCATCAGCACCGGAAGTAGTAAAAGAACAATGGAAGTCCATCTATCTCTAAAAATATGATAGAACTCTTTTTGAGTAAACATCAAAAATTGCCGTAACTTCATGCTATTAGTCTTTCTTTTTTCTAGCTAGTTTTTTAAAAACCTCATCCATATTCTCTGCCTGATACTGCTTTTTTAACTGTTCAGGAGAAGCAAGTGCTTCAATTCTGCCATCGACCATGATGGATACCCGATCACAGTATTCAGCTTCATCCATATAATGTGTTGTGACAAACACTGTTATTCCGGAATCTGCCGCCTCATAAATCAATTCCCAAAATTGTCTTCGGGCTATAGGGTCAACACCTCCAGTTGGTTCATCCAAAAACACAATTTTGGGATTGTGAAAGATCGCTGCCGAAAAAGCCAGTTTTTGTTTCCAGCCCAAAGGCAAAGAACTAACCATGGTGTTTTTTTCATTTTCAAAACCTAACTTTTTCAAAAGCAGATCAATGTTCGTATTTATCTTCGCACCATCCATTCCATAAATACCGGCGTATAATCTCAAGTTTTCCCACACTTTCAAATCGTCATACAAGGCAAATTTTTGGCTCATATAACCTATATGCTTTTTGATCATTTCCGAATTCTTTCCGATATCATAACCGGCCACCCGGCCTTCACCGCTACTGGGATGAATTAAACCACAGAGCATGCGGATTGCCGTCGTTTTACCAGCACCATTTGCTCCTAAAAAACCAAAAATCTCCCCTTTTTCAACATGAAAACTAATGCTGTCGACCGCAGTAAAGTTGCCAAATTTTTTAGTCAGATTTGTTGTTTCAATTACCTTCATATCAAGCTATCATCTGCATAAAACAATCTTCAATACTTGCTTTAATGACAGTTATTTGAACTTCTGAATGTCCCTTGTTATTTAAATAAGAGGTCAAATCTAACGGACTAAATCCACTCTTTGACCTAATCCCTTTGGATGCAATTGTTACATGATGTACATTACCAAAAGCATAGGATGACAGAACATATTCGTTCTTCCTCAAATCCTTAAGCAGTCTGTACATATTTTTGCTCTTAACAGACCATAAAATCTGATCGTAGTCATCTATGATCTGGCTCGGCGTATCAATTTTCATAAACGCCCCTTCCTGGATCAATGCAATTCTATCACATAAATTAGCTTCATCCATATATGGGGTCGAAACAAGAATAGTGACCCCGTGTTTCCTTAGATCCTTTAAAACGTCCCACAACTCCTTTCGGGATACCGGATCTACACCCGTAGTGGGTTCGTCTAAAAACAATACCACCGGCTGATGAATCAAAGCACAGCTCAAAGCCAGTTTTTGTTTCATTCCCCCTGATAAAGCACCAGCCTTTCTATTCTTAAAGGGCTCTATCTGACTATAAATTGCCTCCACCAAATGATAGTTTTCTTCAATACTTGTTCCAAACAGAGTGGCAAATATTTTTAAATTCTCTTCGACTGTCAAGTCCTGATACAATGAAAATTTACCTGGCATATAGCCTACTTTTTGCCTGATCTTTTTGTAATCCTTTACAACATCATTCCCATCAACAGTAGCGTGGCCTGAATCTGCCAGTAATAAGGTGGTTAAAATTCTAAAGAGCGATGTTTTTCCGGCTCCATCCGGTCCAATAATTCCGAATATCTCTCCCTTTTCCACCTCAAAACTCACTCCTTTCAAGGCCTGAACCTGCTGGTAAGATTTCTTGATGTCATGTACGCTGACCACCTTCATTCTGTTGTCCATTTTAGGCCGGCATACATTCCAATCTTCAGCAAACCATCATTCTCCACCTGAACCTTTATCGCATATACTAAATTAGCCCTTTCATCCTGTGTTTGAATCGTTTTAGGTGTAAATTCAGACTTGCTCGAAATCCAGGTCACTTCGCCTTCGTAGGTTTTTGTTTGCTCAGCTCCTATTTCAGCCAGTACGGTTAGTCTCTGACCCAGTTGAACATCTGTTAATTGAGCTGCTGTTACATATGCCTTTAAAATCATTTGCTTCATATTGGCCACTTTGAACAAAGGTTTTCCCATATTCACAAATTCTCCGGCTTCAGCATATTTCACGAGGATCGTACCCTGAATCGGACTTCTTATCTGACAACGCGAAATCTGATCAGACAATTGATCAATCTGTACATTAACCGCATTGTATTGAGCGTTAATGGCATCTGTACTGGAGTTTAAACTTTTCTTCTGGGCACGCAATCTCGCCTTTAACACATCAATTTGAGCCTCAATATCATCCAATTGTTTTTGAGTGGCTACATCACCTTCCAAAAGTCGTTGCGTTCTTTTGCGTTCAAACTCAAGTTTTTCGACCTCTCTTTCGGTTGCACTTATCTGAGCCGAAACATCTGGTTTACTCGCTTCCAATGCCAATTGATTTGCCTGTAACTGCATTTTTTTCAATGAAAGCTGAACCGTATCAATTTGGCCAAGTACCTTTTCCTTGTTCACTTCCATTCCTTCAAAGGTTTCAAATTCGAGCAGTCTTCCTGTAGTTTCTGCTGAAACAATAACTTCAGTAGATTCAAAAACACCTGTGGCATCCTTATCACTTTCACCATTCTTACAGGCAAAAAGCAACGAACAGAATGACAAAATTATTATATATATTTTTTTCATTTCTATACTTTAATTATTTAATTTCCTGATTTGTATTTGTATTCATATACCTTTTGCAAATATTGAATCTCTTGAAAAATAAGCTTTTGGTTCGCCAGATTTTCTTCATTGGTCTTATCCAGTAACTCGGTCATGGTACTCACACCATTCTCGTACTTTACTTCATATGCTTTTTTGATTCGAGATTTTATAGCTAGTACCTCTTCACTCTTCTCAATTAAATCCTGATATTTCTGCAATTCGATCTGGGTCTGGTCAATCTGCAAATTGGTATTAAACAAAAACGCTTCTTCCTGATTATCAACCTTTAACAGATTCACCTCTTCCAGTTTCTTATTATTCCCATTGCGATACAAACCGGACACATCCCAAGACAAACTCAATCCTGCAACCAATATCCTGTCGATATCTGAAGCTCCGAAATTAATCCCCGGATTCAAGAAGGTACCAAAACCCAAAAGACCTATTTTTGGATATAAAGTAGATCTGTTCAAACCCGCCTGGGCATCTATCATTGCTCGTTGAGAAGCAAACATTGAAAGTTCCGGCCTGTTTATACTTTGCTGTAAATCGTTTACCTTCATCGATGGTTTTTGCAAAGAAGTTGTTTCGGACAGTGGTTCTCCCATCATAGCAGCCAACACTTCTTTGTAGGCTTTTTTGTTGTAATTCAACTCAAGGATCCGTTCTTCAGCATTTAATAATTCTACTTTCACTTCGTCAAGATCTGATTTATAAGCGGTCCCATTTTCAACAGCAATTTCGATTCTTTTGGTGTTCTTTTGAAGAATGTCGAGATAAATTTCTTGCTGATCGATCTGAGCATCAATTAAGAGAATGCCAAAAAACAAATTATCAACTCTCTCTCGAATTTGATACAATGCCACTTCTACCTCGGCTGTTTCTTTTTCTGAATTAGCTTTAATTATCTCTTTATTGGCTTTTGTAATTCCTCCATCCCATATGGCCTGATTTAATTGAACGACACTGATCAGTTGCATGCTGGATGACGAGTTATCAGTTGAACCAGGTGCATCAAAACTTGGAAAGCCGTCAACGACTCCACCAATTATATTAAAACTGAGTTGCGGTAAAAATGCTTTGTTCGCATTTGACGTGGTATACGCTTTGGTCTGATCTATTAAACCAAATTGTTTGATCATTGGATAGTTTCTTCTCGCCTTAGCCTGGCATGAATCTAAGCTCAGCTGTCCATAACCTGAAGACAACGTGAAAAGACAAAACACAAAAAGGATATGGTTAAAAAAAAGTTGCTTCATATTCAAGGCTTTAAGGCTAACTAGGAATTATAAATATATGAATTCTCCACCTTCCTTAAAAATGAAAACCAACGATTCGTATTATTTTTTAGAGACGTATTTCCATCAAATAATCATCCATCACAAAACCTCCACCAATATCTTGTACCAGTCCCTTTTTATTGATAAAACCTAGTTTTTCATAGGCCTTTATCGAATTGTGATTGTATTTATTCACCGTCAGGCTCACTACGGTGCATCCAAGGGTTTTAGCAGTATCCATAACGAATTTCATCCCTAAAGTTCCAATTCCCTTTCCTCTATAATTTTGAAGGACATAAATTTTACTCAGAAATAATTTTTTTAGCCGCTTCTCATACGAAAGGTATCCTAATGAGACATCCTCATCATTGATTAAAAAATAGTGATAGCCCTGACCTATTTGTCCTCTCATGGTCTCTACAGATTGAAATTTCTCCAACATATAAGTAACCTGATCTTCTCCAATAATTGGCGTATAATGTTGTCGCCATATGATAGTGGCCAGCGCTTCGACCTCTTTCAATTCATTCTCTGAAATAACCTCCTTAAAATTAATTAGCATGTGATTTTAACAATTGTAATTATACGGGCAGTTTGCAATTCAATACCAGACTATTTCAATGTCCAGCCACCATCCACCATGACAACTTCTCCTGTGATCAGGGAAGCCGCGTCCGAAGCCAAAAACAAAACCGCTCCGGCGACTTCCATTGGTTTTCCTATTCTACCTAAGGGTATTCTATCGAGCACACTTTTCTTAAATTTCGGATCTTTCAGCCAGGGCTCTGTTCCTGGTGTTTCTATAAATGTTGGAGCGACAGCATTCACCTGAATATCAAATTTCGCCCATTCAGAAGCCAGATTCTTTGTCATATGATTCACTGCTGCTTTACTCATACAATAAACTGCTTCATCGTCTATCGTAATTGCACCAGCCTGAGAGCTCATGTTAATGATTCTACCCCTACCTTGTTTTATCATGAGTTTGGCCACCTCCTGAGAAGTGAAAAACATGGCCTTAACATTTAAGTTCATCGTGGTGTCGTAATCTTCCTCCGTAACCAATTCGGCAGGGTTAGCGGGTGCAACACCTACGTTATTGACCAAAATATCAATTCTTCCAAAATGTTCATTGATTTCTACAATGGCTGTTTTTATTTCAGCAACACTGGAAACATCCATTTGAAACCTTTTTACCTTGCGACCCAAGCCTTTAATTTCATTTTCAAGATCCTCCGCTGAATTTACATCTCTCAATCCTAATGCAATATCTGCCCCGGCATGTGCCAGTGCCAGCGCACAAGCCTTACCCAATCCTCTGGCTGCACCAGTTACCAAAGCAACCTTGTTTTCTACGTTAAAATTCGGATAGTCATCTTTTGCTGCAAGCATATCATTTATATTTTTAGTTCAAATATAAGCTAGTTGCGTATTATTTTAGTAAGATCAGTCTCCTGATTTTTCAAGGATTGTTCTAAATGTCAAGTTGATACGAGGACTGTTGCTCTTTTTAGTTTTTGGCAATTGATGAAGCCAATGTTGTTGAATGCTTCCCTTCATCAATAAAAGGCTTCCATGCTGAAGTGTCAAGGATACCGTTTCTTTGGTCTTTATATGCTTAAATGAAAACTTTCTTGGACTCCCTAAACTTATAGAAGCAATGGTGGCTCCGGATTTCAGCTCTTTTTCATTATCACTATGCCAACCCATGCCTTCTAATCCACTATGATAAAGGTTGAGCAGACAGGCATTATATGTGTCTTGAGATTCGTCCTCAACAATTGTCTTTAATTCAAGTAAATCCTTGTTCCAGGGTCGGGCCTTGCGATGGATGCCGGAATAACCATAATCAAAGTTTTTTGTACCGTACCATGCTACCTTTCTTTTGCTGATCACTTTTTTACCATACATATGAAATTCATCATGTTCCCAATGGATTCCATTCAATAGTTTTTCAAAAAAATAGTTCGCCTTGTCAGCACCCAGACAATTATCCACATACATCAATTCACCGTTGTATGGTAGCAGGTTATTGCTATTATCAAAAGCATCAAAGCTTAGCTGCATTTAGTGTCTTTGGAAGATTAGGTTCAAAGATACTAGATAAAAAATGTAAGACAAACCCATATTCGTGCTTTGTCGCAGTTCTTTTAAAATTGAAAACAAACGTAAACCAAACCCCAAGAACAATCTTGAGGTTTGGTTCGTTTAAAGAACTACTTCACTTATCTGAGTGACAGGTTCAATATTGGTATAATTAGGTACATCTGCCATAATGGTATGGGCATGAGGCCCAAACGATTTTTGAAAAGACTCCATTGATTCAAAATACAAATTACCCATAGCAGCATATGTTGGTGGTTCACCAGGAACGGCTCCTCCGAGTCCCCCTTCGATACTGGCTCCAACAATTGCATCTCCCAGCAGTTTCACCAAAAGGGCTACGTGTTTCGTACTATAGTAGTCCATGTCAAAATGTTTTCCTTCACCTGATGGGTATAAAACACTTACTTTAATTGAACCTTTTTTCATATTTGTGATTTTTACGGATACGTTCTTTTTTTGATCTTCGATTTATTTGGCTTGCATCAACGCCTGACTGTAATAGGCGTTTTCTCCAATGATCTTTCCTTCATCATCAAAATCATGAATTAAGAATAAAGGCAACACAATTTTTTTGCTGTCTGATTTTCGGGTCATTCTCAATTTCCACCATGACTGTACTACTTTGGCATCACCCAAGCCATAATTCAAATAGTCCGGATAGCCTTGAACATCTATGGCCGTAATATCGAATGCCTCCATCATGCTATTCATTCCTTCCTTGTCTTCTTCAAGTGTCATTGACGTTTTTCCGGGTTCCATATGTATATTTCTAAATGTGGCTTTTTCATCATAATAAGAATAAAACTTGTCCATATCGCCATTTTCCAAGGCTGCCATCATACGTCTTACATGATTGATATAATCATGATGGTTATATAACTTGCCATTTTCTCTGGCTTCAAAACTCTGCCCGACTTCATCCCATACGGTTCGATCGCTATAATCAATGATCGTCTCAATTTTATTCTCTTCGTTTACTACATATAAACGATGTACGGGCATATCTACCTTGACACCCGTTTCGTCATGAACTCCTTTTAGTTGATCCCAGGTCTGCACCCATACCACATCTTTTTGATCGTCATCCTTGTATTCAATTGCATCAGGATATGCTCCGGAGGTTCTCTCAAGACTCAAATAAGACACATTTTCCTTCCACCAGGTGGTGTTTTTTCCGGCTCCTTCTTTGGTTCCAGGTTTGGCATCTTTGTTCCCGTTGGTGCCATTCCACCATTTATAGTCATCGGCCAGATAGCTCATTACCTTATCGGCATCCCCAGCCACAAATGATTTTTGAAAATCTTCTACAACATTGATGGCAGGATGTTCAGAATAAATGGTACCATTTTTCTTTTTTTGCGAATATGCTACCATGGTCAGCAACATAAACACTACTAGTGTAATTCGTTTCATTCTAATAAGTTTTGGTTAATGTATTTGAATTAATCTTTAAATAAACAGCAATCTAACATCAGTTGCAATTCAATACGGACGAACGTATTGTAAAAATGTCCGGAAGTGCCTTAATATTTTTCAGAGTTAATTCTTATATCCTTATTTATGAAGGCATGTTCCTAAACCAGAGTATGGAATTTAATTTGGTTTCTGTTCTTTTTTCGGATGAAGTACCTTGCCGAAGTATAAAGTATCGCATTGGGCAACGCCAATATTTCTAAAAAAATTAGTGACGGGCCCAAAAAAGGTTTTTAATAAATTAACCTTTCCATAATCAGGATCCTTAGCATCTCCATAAATTCTTTGACCAACTAATTCACAGCCTCTCTTGTCTAGAATGTTAATTTTAAAGTCTAAACTGTCTTTTGACAAATCATACCAACCTGAAGTAGCTATTAAATTATTATTGGTACTGAGAGCAACATCTTCCGTTTTTAAGACACCATTGTTAAATTTCCAATCTGCCAAAAAATGGTTTACCCGTGTAGAATCTCCTGCCTTTATAAACGCCAAACGCGCAAAATCAGTTCCTTTGGTAACTGCCAAGCCAGCAGGACCGGCGAACATCACAGCGCTCACATCTGCAAGATTAAATTCCTGACTTCTTTTAAATTTTTCTATCACTTCATCAAGATCGATCCCGTAAATATTCAATTCTTTTCCTTCTAACATAAATGAAGCCTCTAAAGCCTCTAAGAAAGGTAGGTCTGAATCTGGATTCCAACGCAGATCTGTTCTGAATTGCCCTTGTCCCAATAGTTCAATTTTCTGATCATTTTTTAAACTATCGTTCTGTTCAACGAATAGTGCTGATAAATCAACTCCTGAATCTAAAGAACTCATTTGCAATTCCATATTTGGTTGATCCGTATAATCATAGCGATAATTCATTTTATAATGTTCATCCGCGATATAAAAATCATTTCCATGTACCGTAACCAATTCCTGATTGATATCTACCAAATAATTAGTATGTACTTTAATTGGTAATTCATTGACTATAAATGCCTCTGTCTCTTTAAAATTCAACGGGCTCAGATCAATTTGGGTAATCCCTTTGATCACATTTTTATATAATTCAAAAGTACCTGTTACCTTTTGCAACCTAAAAGGTAGGTTCAAATCTGACAAACGATCTAAAATAATAACCTGTGATTCTTCGATGAAAATAGTATCAATAGACAACTTCAATTCTGTAGTATCTGTTTCAACACTACCATCATCATAGGGCCTAAATCCTGCAGCAATAACCATTTGTTCTGAACTATCTCTCTCTACATACAAGGTGGCACCCTTTATATAAACGTCCTGAATTTGAATCTCTTTTAATAATATCTTACTCAGGTCGGTTTTGAATTTTAAAATATCTACCTCCAAAATAAGTTCGCCATTGGCCTCTGGTTTCTTGGGAGCATGAAATTGTAAGCCTCTCACGGACACCTCTAAATTAGGATATGAAAACAATGATCCTAAAGAAATACCACTGACTGAAAAATCGCCTTGTAACTCGTCGTTTACCGAAGTCAATAATTCTTCACTTATATCATTCTTTTTTGTGTTTATGTAGAAAAACAGAGAAGCCAAAGCGAGCAAAGCCAGTAACAAAAGTAGGGCCACTCCTTTCTTGAAAAATTTAAAAAATCTTGATTTTCTTTCTGACGTATGCGGCATGGATCAAAAATAATTAATCATTTTCGTTATTGAATTGCAAACTCTAAGTTCATCAATAGCAGTAGTTTAAAGGTGATACAGATACAAGAAGACCTTATAAAAGTATCTTGAAAAAATCGTCAAATTAAATCATTCTACTTGGATATATCCTCTAATTCATATTCGATTGGAGCATATCTATTTTTTCCTGAGAAAATTCATTCGGTGAAATTTCAACCGCCTTTTGAAATAATTCCAGGGCCTTTAGGGAATCCTTCGCTGCCATGTAATAATCACCTTTAGAATCATATACATTAAAACTTTCAGGATAATTCTGAATATTCAGGTCAAATGCAGCTTCACTTAAGGCAAGTTTACCGTCATTCATAAAACCATATCCCAGGCTATTCACAAACATTTCATCAGGTAAAACTGAATACCCGAAACGATCTGATATTTTTTCATAATGTGACTCGATGATTCCTCGCATCTCGGCAGGTTCCATCTGATATGACGGGTCATAAAATTTCTGAATTTCTTCAAACCTATACCATGAAAACATTTCTCTAAATGCATCATATTCTGTAATCAACGGAACGCTGCCATGGTCGTCCTCCGAATAGTACTTCCAATTCATTGCCAAGCCATTCACTTCTTCTGCGGAAGCCGCATCTACAAATTCCATGATGGACCTATAGTGATAGGTATCGCTGCTGGTATCTTTTCGGGCCATATCCACATCCATACCCTCAGGTAGCGTATTAGCTACCCCTACAAACAATGATCGATCTGAAAAATCAACTTCTGAAAGTTTTTCCTTAGTCATTTGCAGGGTTTCCTGATTGTTCCACCACATACTTGGATCAATCGATATGTAGTTATCAAAAAGGTCAGGTCTAGTCATGAGGGTATTGATCACTGCCAAACCTCCAAATGAATGCCCAACATAGGTTCTATACGACGTAACCGGATAATTTTGATCTATATAGGGAATCAATTCTTTTTCAAGAAAATCGGTAAAAGCCTCACCGCCACCTGAGTCCTTTAACCAGGCCGTATCTCCACCAAAGGGACTAATATCTGAATGTGTTGGGGTCAAATCTCTGGTTCTGTTTGTATTCGGAATCGCAACAATTACCATTTCAGGAATAAGGGCGTTGCCATTAGCTGTACTCAACTGTTTCATCATTCCCGCCACCGAATAAAAATGACCAGGGCCATCTAATAAATAGAGTACCGGGTATTTCTTCCCGGAGAAGATATTCTGGTCTCCGTCACCTGGCACATGAATCCAAATCTTTCTTGATTCATTCAGCACTTCCGATTGAATTGAATCTATTTTGCCAAACACCAGGAGATTATCAGCATCATTGTTTTCAGATACCTTGTTTTTTTCTTGGCATCCTGTCAAAAGAAAGAAAGTAATCAGTAAAAAGAGTAGGTTTTTCATAATACATGGCTAAGTTTATCTATCACGAATATAGACATAATTCATTCAATCGTCATAAAAGACCTACTCACAACTATACATTTATTTGTGCCTCACAAACCTGATTCAAAAGAATCTACAGAGTCTAGGCGGCATTGAATACCCTCTTTGACGGAGGGTACACCTCTGTTAAAATATTCCATAACTCATCAATTAAGAAATTGTTTGTAAGGGATGCATTCATAGGTTTTTGATTTGTTATTTCACCCAATACTTTACCTTCAGGTGCTCCCAAAACATCGCCATTCGTGCCCAACACACCCGTGAGACTAAGCAGGTATTTTTCAGCTATATAAAATTCTGATCTTGTCAGCTTAGGGTAAGGAATCAATCTCATTTTGCCCCTTTCTTTGGGCAGATCAAAAAAAGAATCACCATTTGGTGATTCTTTTTAATCCTGGTTTGCCGACGTCCAGAGCGTCTCATCCTATTCACTAATTTTCTATACCTTCTAAGTCAAACATAAAGGCATATTGTAGGGCCGTCCTTTTATATCCTTCGAACCTTGCAGATGCACCACCATGTCCGTTATCCATATTACAATCTAATATCATTAAATTGTCATCCGTTTTTAATGCTCGGAGCTTTGCCACCCACTTTAAAGGTTCCCAATACTGTACTTGACTGTCCCAATAACCTGTAGTTACCATGATATTAGGGTACGATTTAGCTTCTACATTGTCATAAGGCGAATAGGATTTCATGTAATTGTAATACGCTTCATTTTTGGGATTTCCCCATTCATCAAATTCACCCGTAGTCAGTGGAATAGATTCATCAAGCATCGTTGTAACCACATCGACAAATGGCACCGCCGCGATAACACCATTCCAAAGATCAGGTTTCATGTTCAAAACAGCACCCATTAATAAACCTCCGGCTGACCCCCCATAGGCATACAAATGATCGCTACTGGTATATCCTTCTTGAACGAGATATTCTCCGACATTGATAAAATCTGTGAATGTATTTTTCTTTTTCAATAATTTTCCATCTTCATACCAATAGCGTCCCATTTCCTGGCCACCTCTGATATGCGCCATGGCATAAACAAATCCTCGATCCAACAAACTCAGTCTACCTGCAGAAAAATAAGGTTCTGTACTTGACCCATAAGAACCATAAGAATATAACAGCAAAGGTGTTTCACTTGATTTTTCCGTCCCTTTTCGATACACCAAAGAAATCGGAATTTTGGTACCGTCATCGGCTGTGGCATAAATTCTCTCAGAGATATAATTTTCTGGTAAAAAATTCCCTCCAAGTACTTCCTGTTGTTTTAACAATACCTGCTCTTTGGTATTCATATTATATTCAAAAGTGCTATTTGGTGTTGTCAATGAGGTATAACCATATCTCAAAACATCTGTATCAAAATCCAGATTTGAAGTCGTATACGCTAAATAAGCCGGATCGTTAAACTCTATATAGTATTCTTCACCCTTCCATGGTCGTACCCTTAATGCCGTTAAACCATTCACTCGTTCACTAACAACCAAAAAATTCTCAAAAATATCTACACCTTCTAAAAACCGTTCTTTGCTATGAGGTATCACATCCTTCCAATTTTCTTTGGTTGAAGCTGTTATAGGCGTTTTGACCAATCTAAAATTTTCTGCATCTAAATTTGTTCTGATATAAAAATGATCGCCATAGTGGGATACATTATACTCTAAATTTCTCTCTCTCGGCTGAACTACGGTCCAGGCTCCATTCGGCTTGTTGGCATCCAGGTATCGAAGTTCAGTCGAAAGCGTTTGATAACTGCCGATAAACAAATAATCTTTTGATTTCGATTTATATACATAGCATCCAAACGTATCATCTTTTTCTTCAAAGACAAGTTCATCTTCTGATTGATCTGTCCCTAAAATGTGTTTGTATATTTTATCGGATCTCAACGTCTGCGGATCCTGTGTGGAATAAAAAATAGTTTTATTGTCATTGGCCCAGGTTGCTCTACCTGTCGTATTTTCTAATTTATCACCTAATAATTCACCTGATTCGAGATTTTTAAAATATATGGAATACTGTCTTCTCGACACCGTATCAATTCCAAAGGCCAACAGATTGTTGTCCATACTCATTGATTGCCCGCGCAGGCTAAAGAAGTCATGCCCTTCAGCCATTTCAGGTCCATTTAACATAATTTCTTCTTTGTCAGTGCCGATTTTTGTTCTACAATATAACCTGTAGTCTCCCCCTTCTTCGAATCTGGAATAATAGCTGTAGCCGTTATCTTTTACAGGTACAGATTGATCATCCTTTTTGATTCTGCCTACCAGCTCATCATAGATCTTTTTTTGAAGATTTTCAGTGTGTTTCATTGTGGTATCCAAATAGGCCGTTTCAGCCTCAATATATTCCAACACATCTGTCGTTTGAGCATCCGGATTCTCAGCATTTTTTTGATCATCGCTCAACCGCATCCAAAAATAATTATCAATTCTACTGTCGCCATGTGTGGTAAGAGTTTCGGGACTTATTTTAGCAACAGGTCCTTTCGGGATGTTTTTTGCAGGCTGATGATTGACTTCTTTACAGGAAATTGAGAAAAGTAATGACAGTAATAGGACATAGGAAATTCGTTTCATGGCAGGCTTGATTTGAGTTTACAAATTATTGATTCCATAAATATACGTAAATAAAACCTACAAAACACTAAGCACCAGACCATAACAAACTACAAGTATCCATCTTACTTTTATGCACAATTTCATACGGGACATTGAAAAATGGCAATAAAAAAAGGAATCAATTTAGTTTTGATTCCTTTTAAACATATGATGATGGGTTCAGAAAATCAAACCACCTCTACAAACAACCCATCCTCTGTCTTACTGACCGAGGCAAGTTTGTTTTTGGTAAGTCCCTTAATCGTCTTATCCCATTTTTTATTAGACAAACCTGATTGTGTCTTCAATTCAACCAGTTCTAATTTAGTTGCTTTCTGAAGTAATCCCAACACGGCTTTTTCGTCTTCGTTGAGTTCCACTGTTGGTGCCTTCTGTTCCGGTTTCATCTGTGGAAAAAACAATACTTCCTGAATAGAGGCATTATTTGTAAGGAACATCACCAATCGGTCGATGCCAATACCTATACCCGACGTTGGAGGCATTCCATATTCAAGGGCTCTCACGAAATCCATATCAATAAACATGGCTTCATCATCTCCCTTTTCAGAAAGGTTTAACTGATCCTGAAACCTTTCCAGTTGGTCAATCGGATCATTTAATTCTGAATAGGCATTTGCCAATTCCTTTCCGTTTACCAACAGTTCGAATCGTTCCGTCAATTCCGGATTATCTCTATGCTCTTTACAAAGAGGACTCATTTCTTTCGGGTAATCTGTAATAAAAGTAGGTTGTACATAGTGATGTTCACATTTCTCACCGAAAAGCTCGTCGATCAGTTTCCCTTTACCCATGGTCTCGTCTACTTCAATACCGATCTCTTTACAAACATTTCTTAATTCTACTTCATCCATTCCAGCCACATCATGACCCGTATGTTCTTTGATCGCCGCAAGAATAGGTACTCTGGCATATGGTGCTTTGAAATTGATCAAATGATCACCCACCTGAACCTCTGAAGAACCATTGGCATCATTGGCGACTTTTTCAAGTAATTCTTCGGTCATTTCCATCATCCAATGATAATCTTTATAAGCCACGTACAATTCCATTACCGTGAATTCAGGATTGTGAGTCCTGTCCATTCCCTCATTTCTGAAATCTTTTGCAAACTCATAAACAGCATCAAAACCACCAACAATCAATCTTTTCAAATACAATTCATTGGCTATTCTCATATACAATGGCATGTCCAGAGCATTGTGATGTGTGATAAAGGGTCTTGCCGCCGCACCTCCGGGAATAGGCTGTAAAATTGGGGTTTCAACCTCAAGGTACCCTTTGTCATTAAAGAACTGTCGCATCGAATTGGTGATCTTCGTTCTTTTTATAAAAGTTTCTTTCACATGATCATTCACCATCAGGTCCACATACCTTTGTCTGTATCTCATCTCAGCGTCACTAAATGCATCATGGGCTTTTCCATCTGCATCAACTTTCACAATAGGCATCGGTTTTAGTGCTTTTGACAAAACAGTAAGTTCTTTTACCATAATGGAAGTCTCTCCTACCTGAGTTTTGAAAACGATTCCTCTTACCCCAATGATATCACCAATATCCAACAGTTTTTTAAAAACATCGTTGTACATGGTTTTATCATCTCCTTCACAAATCTCATCTCTGTTGATATAAATCTGCATTCTACCTGAACCGTCTTTTAATTCGGCAAAGGACGCTTTCCCCATGATTCTTCTACTCATGATTCTACCCGCTAAAACGAGCTCTTTCCCTTCAAGGTTCTCAAAATCAGTCAATACCTCATCCACTGTTGAAGTTGTTTTAAACTGTGCTGCCGGATAAGGGTTGATACCTAACTCACGTAATTTCTGTAAAGATTCTCTACGAACTATTTCCTGTTCTGATAATTGCATTTTCTAAAATATTTTGAAAAAAATAGGTCGCAAAGATACAATGAACCATTGAAACTATGAAACTGGAAACCGCCAAAGAATTGCTTTATCCCATATTCTATTGCTTTTTGTAAAATCATTAAAAAATGCCTTGTAACGAATTGATAAAAATAGCGTCATGTAATTAAAATATTATCACGAATTTTGCAACCTGAAACAACTATTTAATATGAGCATTTTTAGAGTCTTACTTTCCATTTTATTCCCACCTTTAGCTGTGATAGATAAGGGATGTGGAAGTGTGGTTATTGTGTTCATCTTAACGCTTTGCGCCTGGATCCCGGGTGTCATTGCCGCTTTGATCATATTAAATAATCCAAAATACAGCTGATGAATCAGGTGCTTTTTAAAGATCTCGGATCCATGGATTACAAGGATGCCTGGGATTACCAGAATGAACTATTTCAAGGAATCATAGATATTAAACTTTCGAATCGGAAACGGGAGGAAAAAGAATTGACGCCTAATTATTTTTTATACACCGAGCATCCCCCAGTTTATACGCTTGGCAAAAGTGGTGATCTTTCCAATCTTTTGTTAAATGAAGTACAGCTGAAACAAAAGGGAATTTCTTTTTTTAAATCCAACCGAGGCGGAGATATAACTTTTCATGGGCCAGATCAAATTGTAGGCTATCCCATTATTGATCTGGAAGCGTTTAAACCCGATATTCGATGGTATATGAGAAGTCTTGAAGAAGTGATCATCAGAACCATTGCGCATTATGGTTTAAAAGGAGTGCGAAGTGATGGTGAAACCGGAGTCTGGCTGGATGTTGGCACTCCATTTGCCAGAAAGATATGTGCTCTTGGCGTAAGGACATCCCGATGGGTTACCATGCATGGCTTTGCCCTTAATGTAAATACAAATCTTGGTTATTTTGATCATATCATTCCTTGCGGTATCCGAGGGAAGGCTGTTACTTCCATGGAAGCAGAGCTCAATCAAAAAATTCCATTGGAGGACGTAAAACAGTTCATCAATACCTACTTTGAAGAAGTGTTTGAAGCCAAATTGACTGCCGGCCATTTTTAGATCAAAAAAGCAGGATCTTATTAGTTGGTTTCTTCATTAAAATAAACCTTGTAATACTTCATTTTTTTGTCCTCATCATATCCTAATTCGAGGTATTCTGATGAGGCATCAGGCGCTTCAACATCCATTTTTATTTGAATATGGGTATCCAGTTTGATCTCTGTCTTCAACTTTTGCTTTTGCTTTTTAAGCACTGAATCAGAAACATGGAATTGATTCCTGATCAAGGTTTCTTTATCCGTTTCGAAAAGTTTTTTATAATCATCGAACAAATTCTTTTGATCTTCATCTTCAAAGACCTCCTCCTTAAAATCATGAATATTTACCGTATCATGCTCCTTCAGGTAATCTACAGTTTTGGCTAAAAAATGACTCTGCTCCTGGGTGCTGTAATCTGGCTTGAGAACCTCGTCACCAAAATCTTTACACATTTCTATATAAGACTGGGTATGGTTATTTTTATCATCTGCATATTTCACATTCAAAAAATTCTTAATCCAATATTGGGCATCGTAGTTGTTATTATCAACACTTAACACAACCATACCTTCATCATCGGTATAGTTTACAATTAAACAACCCTTGTCAATCTTTTTAGTACTGATCCCTTTTTGGACAACTACATCAAGACTGTTTCCCTCCATGTAAGTCTGAAAAAAGTTGGTTTTACTCTCGATTTTAAAAATTCCCAAAGCAGAAGTTTGAACCTCATTGTACTCGATACCATCGAACATAACAACAATCACATCACCCGTTTTAATCTGTGCCGAATTTGACTGTTCAAACAAATGCAACAAAATATTTTTTGACCCTTCTATAAAGAAGTCCTCCTCTTTGAACATTTTTTGCGAATAGGTATTGATTTCATTCAAATTGATATCCGCATGATGACTAAACCTGAAACTTTCAGTCAAATTTCCGAATGGCTTTAACAAATAAGGCAACATCAAATTATAACTGTCTTCATCAAAAACTACCGGAGCTTCGGAAAATACATTTCTGGTATCATTAAATTTGTTTCCTATTTTATGAATAATTAGTTGCGGAATACTGGCCTTGGATCTTTTAATCATGTCTTCATTTTTTCAAGCTGCAATGATACGACATTCGAAAATTTTATTTCCAAACATGGTAAAAAAAATCTCACATACGTTGAACCAAGAACAGTCAGTGTATGTGAGATCAGGTTTGATCGGAGTACTTAAATTTACAAAAATTCCTTAAAATATGTATCTAAAATTTCATTCTTTTTTTTAATCAATATGAATTAAGAATACCTTGCGATCTGCTTCCGTTGTTTTCTCCCATGGACGTTTATAGACCATGATCACTTCTTGCTTTCCTTTTCGTTTGGCCATAAATTCCCATATTTCATTTCCACCGGCACCGGTAATGGCCTTATCCTTTAAAACATAATCAACATACACAGAATCCAGAAGGTTTTCTTCACTCTTATTCTCCCATTGCCAGGAATAACCAGTGCTCTGGTTCGATGCCAGAACCACTTTAAAAACTTCTCCCGTTCTTACGTTGACAACACTACTTTGAAAAGAGAGTAATAACAGGCTACAGATACTTAGGATGACCATGTGTTTCATACTTGAGGTGTTTTTTTATTGGTATAAGATCACTTAAGATCTAATTTTAATTGTTCTGGAAGCAACTTAAAACTGAGTCTATGGTATTCGGTTGCTCCAAATTCCCGAATGGCCTGCCGGTGTTCTTTTGTTGGGTACCCTTTGTTTTTCGACCAGTTATACTGAGGGAATTCAACATGTATTCTTTCCATGTATTCGTCTCGGTAGGTTTTTGCCAGTATGGAAGCTGCCGCAATACTCAAATACTTCGAATCACCTTTTACAATGGTTCGATGCGGTACTTCCTTGTAATCTTTAAACTTATTACCATCGACGATAATAAATTCTGGTACTACTTTTAAATTATCAATAGAATGATGCATGGCCAGAATAGAAGCATTCAAGATATTAATCTCATCAATTTGATGTTGATAAACAAACGAAACCCCAAAGGCAACTGCTTCTTTTTCTATTATAGGACGCAAAAATCGTCTCTTTTTCTCTGAAAGTTGTTTGGAATCAGTCAACATCTCATGCTTAAAATCTGAGGGCAATATAACTGCTGCGGCCACTACAGGGCCAGATAAACAGCCTCTGCCGGCTTCATCTGTACCAGCTTCAAATTTAAATGTAGAGTACTTAAGTGCTAACATGTTTCTATCTCTTTTCAAAAATAAGGAAGACCAGACGATTTGGCTCAAATAATATGCTCAAAAATTTTACCTTTGTCATCAATTAAAAATATCGATGCTAAGGAAAGTCTCCCTTTTATTTTTATTATTTGCCTCCACTCTATGCTTTGCACAAATTAGCGATGGGCAACTCAACACCTTAGACAATCGGTATGTCGATGAATATGGTGATACAGCCAAAATATACACGGATGAAGTTGAAATCGAACTCAGTGACAAAACCTACAACACGGATTATAAAGTAATAGATTTTAAGCTCGACACTACTTTTGTGGATACCACATTGAGCATGAAAAAATATTATAATTTTAATCTTGAACGTAAAGATCATTTTGAAAAAATGTCTTTCCACAACCCGGGTCAGTCTTATAATTCATTAGCCTATACCTTTGATGTTAACTCAACATACCCTAAAATTGGTGCAAGAGCTCAGCATGCCAATTACTACGAAGTTGAAGACATCAAATATTACAGCGTTCCAACACCTACGACTGAATTAATGTGGTCTACAGTTCTGGAACAAGGTCATTTGCTCGATGCCTTGTTTACTTTTAATCTTTCGAGGCAATTCAACGCCTCACTAAGTTTTAAAAGTATTCGCTCTCTTGGAAAGTACAGGCATTCTTTAAGTGATCATGGTGCTGCAAGGATTACCATGAGCTATCATACTAAAAACAAAAAATATTTTATTCGGGGACATCTTGTTGCCCAGGATTTAAACAATGAGCAAAATGGAGGCTTGACAGATGAATCGGTTGGTTATTTTGAATCAAACGATCCTAACTTTAAGGATCGCGCCAGGCTGGAGACTAACTTTACGGATGCCCAGAATTCAGTGCGAGGAAATCGTTATTACTTTGATCATTTCTTTGTGCTCTGGGATAAAAAAGATAGTTTGAAAAGTATTCCTTCAGATCTTAAAATAGGGCATCAGTTTAATTTTGAAAGAAAACACTATGAATACGAACAGGACAATGCGAACCGCATGTTTGGACCTGCTTTTTCAAATGACATTTCTGATGACGCCAAATATTCGAAACTCTACAACGAGGCTTATATTTCGCTGAATTCGCCCATTACACTGGGAGAGGTTCGATTTAAAGTTAATAATTACCTGTACAATTACAGTTACAAAAGCATTGTCATAACAGAAGATGGTGTGATTGATTCTAAACTGGAAGGCAACAGTTTTGCCTTGGGTGGCGAATGGCATACAAAATTTAAAAAATTTAATCTTGATGTCGATGCTTCTCAAGTTATTTCGGGAGACCTAACCGGTCATGCTTATTCGGCCATGGCAAGTTTCAAAACCGATAGCGTCTTTACCGCCAGTGGGCGGGTTTTTAGCAATAGTCGTACACCCAATTTCAATTTTCTTTTAAACCAAAGTGATTACAAGAATTACAATTGGCAGAATGATTTCAACAACGAAGAAATCAATGGAATTGACATTGTTTTTGATTCGGATAAATGGATTTATGCTGCAGCTCACCTTACAAATATTGATAATTACGCCTATTTTGATATTGATGAAGATACGGGGCATACAGCTCCCAAACAATCATCTGAAGCAGTGAACTATTTCAAAATAATGCTGAGCAAGGAAATAAGATTTGGCAATTTTGCGCTTGATAATCAGTTTATTTACCAACAAGTAACCAGTGGGGAAGATGTACTTCGTGTGCCCGATTTTATAACGCGAAACACGCTTTACTATGCCAATTATATTTTTAAAGGCAAGCCATTGTATCTGGAAACCGGTGTTACTTTCAGCTATTTCAGTAAATATCTAATGAATGCCTACAATCCATTAATCTCGGAGTTTTATTTGCAAAATGAAAGAGAGTACGGAGGATTTCCACTATTGGATTTCTTCATCAATTTCAAAGTAAAGACCATGCGGGTTTATTTTAAGCTCGAACATTTTAATTCAAGTTTTACAGAAAAAAACTACTATTCAGCTCCAACCTACCCTTACAGAGATTTTGTGATCAGGTTTGGACTTGTCTGGAATTTCTTTATTTAAAGAGCTCATTTTATCAAGCCCGTTTTTACGGTGCTTATCAATCATAGTATGCAGAAAGAATTTCAAATACGCGTCAATCCTGAGACCGCCCATAAAAAAGAAATGTTGGGTTCTTTTATTTCAAAGGAATACCAGATTCCTTTCAAAGACATTCAGCATATTGAAATAGTAAAACGATCGATAGATGCCCGACAAAAAACCATTAAGATCAATCTTAAAGTATTGGTTTTTATTCATGAAACACCTGTTCCGGATACACCGGAACTTCCACCCTATGAAGATATTTCCAAGGCTCAGGAAGTCATTGTAGTTGGTGCAGGACCGGCAGGTTTGTTTGCCGCCTTGAAACTAATTGAAAAAGGCTTAAAGCCAATAGTGCTTGAAAGAGGAAAAGATGTCAGAGAAAGAAGAAGAGATTTAGCGGCCATCACCAAACATCATACCGTCAACAAAGATTCTAATTATTGTTTTGGTGAAGGAGGTGCCGGCACTTATTCTGATGGTAAATTATATACCCGTTCAAAAAAGAGAGGGGATGTAAATAGAATTCTGAATTTATTAATCGCTCATGGAGCAAACAAAGACATCGCTGTCAATGCCCATCCACATATAGGAACGAACAAACTACCAAAAATTATTCAGGAGATCAGAGAGACGATCATACGACATGGGGGACAGATCTTGTTCAATACCAGGGTCACCGATTTCCAAATTAAACATCAGGAAATTCAAGGTGTAGTGCTCCAAAACGGCGATCGTATTGATGCGAATAAAGTGATTTTAGCCACGGGGCATTCTGCCAGAGATATATTTGAATTGTTGCATAAAAAGAAGATCCATATCGAGGCTAAACCTTTTGCACTTGGTGTGCGGGTAGAACATTCTCAAGAATTAATAGATCAAATCCAATACCATTGCACAACCCGCGGAGAATACCTGCCTCCGGCACCTTATAGCGTGGTTAAACAAGTTAACAACAGAGGTGTTTATTCATTCTGTATGTGTCCTGGAGGAGTTATTGCTCCCTGTGCCACCGCTCCCGGAGAAGTAGTCACTAATGGCTGGTCGCCCAGCAAGAGAGATCAACCTACTTCCAATTCCGGCATTGTTGTTTCTTTGGATCTTCAGGACTTTGGACCTTTTAAAGAATTTGGTCCCTTGAGCGGTATGGCTTTTCAGAAAAGCATCGAACAGAAAGCCTGGAAACTGGGAGGAATGACTCAAAAAGTACCTGCACAAAGGTTGGTAGATTTTACCAAAGGTAAGCTTTCGTCAGATATCCCTAAAACATCCTATACACCAGGTACAACCAGTGTTGAATTAGGTTCCCTACTCCCCGATTTTATTCATAAATCACTGCAGGAAGGATTCAGGCAGTTTGATACCTCTATGAAGGGGTATCTTACAAACGAGGCTGTAGTTCACGCCCCTGAATCGAGAACATCCTCTCCAGTAAGAATTCCTCGTGACAACAAAACCCTGGAACATGTCCAGATAAAAGGCCTGTATCCATGTGGAGAAGGTGCAGGATATGCTGGTGGTATCATCTCTGCTGCAATTGATGGTGAAAAGTGTGCTGAGCAGGTGAAAGCCTCGTTGTTGAGGCCTCAGTCCTGAGGTTTTCAAAAGTGAGAGGCTGAGCTCGTGCTGTCACCTAAGTAAAGCCTTCACTGCAGTCAGAACTTCCGATTAATTTTTAGACAATTCCTTGATCTTAATTCTGAAACCGGCAAATAATAATGTCATAAAGGGACTCATCCAGTTGAAGATGGCATAGACAAAATAATCGTAAACACTTACTCCTAGTACCCCCGATTGATAGGCACCACAAGTATTCCAGGGCACAAGAACTGATGTTACGGTCCCTGAATCTTCTAAAGTTCTACTTAAGTTCTCAGGCGCAAGATTTCTGTCTTCGTATGCTTTTTTAAACATTTTACCCGGCACAACCAAAGCGAGGTACTGGTCTGAAGCAGTTACGTTTAAAGCAAGGCATGTTGCCACTGTGCTGGCAAACAACCCAAATACTGTATGTGCCATTTTTAACAGAGCACCACTGATGGTGGCAAGGGCCCCGATTGCATCCATCACCCCTCCAAAAACCATGGCACAGATAATGAGCCATATCGTACCCAGCATTCCATACATACCACCAGAAGAAAAAAGATCATTCAATTGGCTGTTACTGGTTTCAATGGCAGTATCTACCGTGATCGCATTCATGATTCCCTGATAGGCCGCTTTAAAATCCAATTGATCTGCTCCGGCTACTTGCATCACTACATCTGGCTGAAATATAATGGCAAAAACACCTCCTAAAAGCGTTCCAATTAGCAGTGCAATCAAAGGCTGTGTTTTTCGAATAATCAATAAAATTACCGCCAAAGGAACTAAAAACAACCAGCCACTTATAGTAAATGATTCTTCAATTGAGGTCAGTATTGCCTCCGTATCTGCTGTTCCATTAGTATCAAAAGTAAAGCCCAGGATGATAAAAATGATTAAAGTAACTGATATTGTTGGTACCGTTGTAAAGGCCATATACCGAATATGCGTAAACAAGTCGGTTCCTGCCATAGCAGGCGCAAGGTTTGTAGTATCCGATAAGGGAGACATTTTATCTCCAAAATAGGCGCCGGACAGCACCGCACCAGCGACCATTCCCAAAGGGATCCCAAGTGCTCCACCAATGCCAATCAAAGCAATTCCAACCGTTGCAGATGTGGTCCAGGAACTTCCTGTTGCAATTGATATGACAGCGCAAATTACCACGGTAGCGGGTAAAAATATGGTTGGATTTAACAACTTTAATCCATAATAGATCATGGTAGGGATCACTCCGCTAATTAACCAGGTACCAGCCAATGCTCCTACAAACAATAAAATTAAAAGGGCTCCGGTGGTTGACTTGATATTATTGGCAATCTCCTCAATCATCCTCTTATACTTGACTTTATTAAAAAAACCGACGATGGCTGCTACTGCTCCTCCCAATAAAAGAATGAACTGGTTTGAGCCACTTAAAGCATCATCTCCATAAACAAAAACATTATAAGCCAGCATCGCGATAAGCACCAAAACGGGTAAAAGAGCTTCGTATATATTCAGTTCTTTGTTTGTAATTATCTTGTCATCCATATAAAAGTCAATTGATTTTGTAATGTTACATAAAAACTATGACAATAAGAAATCCTTATAAAACCGTATTTTTACATCTGAACCCCTAAAACTATTCACCATGAAAAAATCAATTTACTTTTTTTTATTAGGTGCTGTTACAGTTGGACTTTTGGCATTTGTTTCAACCAACACAGCACAGCCAAGTGACTTTCATGAATCATTTGCCGCGACCTTAAAGAATGCCAAGGCCTATACCCTAGAAGTGGCTGAAAACATGCCTGCAGAAGATTACACTTTTAAACCCCATGACTCGGTACGAACTTTTGGCGAGCAAATGGCGCATATTGCCATGTCTTCTAAATTACTAAACACCATGTTTATAAAAGGTGAGCAGGTGGATTTCAATCCTGCTGAGGGAGCCAAGATGGAGAAGGCCGTAGGTGCTTCCAAAGAGGAATGCATAAAACTTTTATCAGCTAACTTTGATGAAATCATCGTAACTATTGAAGGTATGAATGATGAAGATCTTCAGGAAACTTTTATTTTCGGATTTGCACCTAACAAACCAGAGCTCACCAAGGAGCAAGGTTTTCTATTTATCCGTGATCATATTACCCACCATCGTGGACAGGCAATTACGACCCTGAGAATTAAAGGCCATAAGGCACCGTCTTACAGACCTTTTTAAGCAAAATCGTAGAAAAAACCAACCCATTCTGCATTAAAGAGTGGGTTTTTTTATGCCCGAACTATGCGAAAACACTAATTAAATGGATAAATATTACATTTTTTTCAATTTGAACGCAACCGAATTATAAATTCGGCATCTTTTAGACAAATCCCCCACCTATGAAACTTGAATATTCTATTTTAGAGCATTTAAGTAATAACGATAATGGCAAATTAGTCGATATTACTTTTATTGAAGATGATCATGCCAGATTAAGGCGCTCATTAAATGAATTGAAAGGTAAAAACATGATTTTGCTCGACGATCTGAGCGGAAGAGATTTTGAAGCCTTTGGAATTGCCAATGATAGAAAAAAGGCCATTAAAGCAAAAATCAAAATGAATGGAAGAGTTTATTTTCATTCATTGAAAGCGAAGAAAAGTGTAACTGGATCGAAACAAGAGAATAAAAGTTCTCGAAGCCTCAGTTTTTTTTTCTAGCGTTCAACCAAAAATGACATAACATTTACTCAAGATTAATCTTAGGATTATAGATCGGGGTTTGATTTATCAAGCCCTTTTTTTTGTTTTTTATTTTCTCAATTTTTCATAGTTTCAAAGTGCGCAACAGTTCAGGCTCTTTTTAATTTTCTATCTTTGATTCTCCAATTTTTAACTTTTATACCTAGTCTTTCTGCATGAAACCTTTTCTTTTCCTTTGTTTTTTCTGCTGTAGCCTAATTTCCCTGAACGCTCAGCAAGTCAGCTATGAGTTGAAAAAAGAAATTCCGTATTATTCGAATCCCGAACTGGTATCAGACGCCTATATAAAAGAAAGGTGTGTCCTCGATCTTTATTATCCAAAAAACATTGATTCATTTGCTACCATTGTCTGGTTTCATGGAGGTGGACTTACAGGTGGTAAAAAAGAAATACCCGCAGCCCTGAAAAACCAGGGCCTTGCTGTCGTCGCTGTGAATTATCGACTATACCCTAAGATTAAAGCTCCGGTTTATATTGAAGATGCAGCGGCAGCAGTCGCATGGGTTTTTAAAAATATTGAAGGATTTAATGGAGATGCTGACGCCATCTTCGTTTCCGGACATTCGGCGGGTGGTTATCTGGCAAGCATGGTAGGGTTAGATAAAAAATACCTGAAGGTCAATGGAATCGATGCCGATCAAATAGCCGGATTAATTCCATTTAGCGGACATACAATAACTCATTTTACAGTGAGAGAAGAAAGGGGCATTGAAGGTACCCAGCCCATTGTTGACGACCTGGCACCCCTGTATCATGTAAGAGCCGACGCTCCTCCCCTGCTGTTAATTACGGGAGATCGAGAATTAGAACTTCTGGGCCGGTATGAAGAAAATGCTTATATGATGAGAATGATGAAAGTGGCTGGCCATCAGGATACACGAATTATGGAACTTGATGGCTATGGGCACGGAATGACCTATCCGGCTTTTCCTATTCTGATCAAAGAAGTTCAAAGAATTCATAAAAAACAAACTCCTTAAACACAGTTCATATGTCTGCATTTGTTATCGTCGAAATCGAGATTCACAACCCGGAACTATATACATCATATACCGCCCTGACTCCGGAAACTATTGAAAACCATCAAGGTAAATTTATAGTCAGAGGAGGAGAAACCAAAGTCCTGGAAGGAGATCATTCTCCGCAACGAACCGTTATACTAGAATTCCCAAGTATGGAAGCTGCTGATTCATGGTGGCATTCTGAAGCCTATACCAAAGCGAGAAAAATAAGGCAACAGGCAGCTACCACCAAAATGACCATTGTACAAGGCGTATAGAACATACTACTGAAATACAAGTAAATGAACTATTAATTTCAATATTTAAATCATGAATAATTCGAAACAAACTATGTATCAAATCGATGCCTTTTCAGAAACAGTATTTGGTGGGAATCCTGCGGCTGTATGTATTTTAGAAACATGGTTGAGTGAAGAAATCATGCAAAATATTGCAGCTGAAAACAATCTTGCCGAAACGGCATTTGTGGTGAAAAAAGGGAACGATTTTGAAATCAGGTGGTTTACCCCCACCATAGAAGTAGCACTTTGCGGGCACGCCACCTTGGCTTCTGCCTTTGTTCTTTTCGAACATTTGAATTATTCGGAAGATCGTATCACTTTTCATTCCATGTATAGTGGAGAATTATCAGTTACCAAAAACAAAGATGTTCTTACTTTAGATTTTCCGCAGGATATCGTTGAAAAAGTGAGTCCTCCGGAAAACATATTAAAAGCCTTTGAGAAGTCACCTTTGGAGGTCTTTAAGGGAAAGACAGATTTTCTATTGCTTTATGAAAATCAAAAGGATATTGAAGCCTGTGATCCAAACCTTTATATTTTAAAAAACAGCCCGGCAAGAGGCATTATAATTACCGCCAAAGGAGATGATGTAGATTTTGTTTCCAGGTTTTTCGCTCCGGGATCGGGTGTTGACGAAGATCCTGTAACAGGGTCTGCCCATACAACACTGGCGCCTTTTTGGAGTAATCGCCTTGGTAAAAACCTTCTAAGGGCAGAGCAACTTTCAAAGCGAAGAGGAAAGCTTTTATGCGAAATTTCCGGAGATCGGGTTAAAATTTCAGGGAAGGCACGTACTTATTTGGTGGGAGAAATCTTTTTCTAGAGATTTTTCAACTTCAAATTATTTCTTAGAATTGATGTGAGTCAGAAATAGGGCTGACCCGTATCATTGCATCCCCGGATTACAATAGGGATCTTATCAATGATAATTAATAGATGCATATTCACGCGAACATAAAACCCTTCAACTTTTTTGTAACATTTCTCATTATTCTACAAAGTTGTACCGTGTATCATTCCACCCCTGCTTCTCTAGAGCAAGCGGTGAATTCCAGCGACAAAGTCAAAATAAAATCTACTGACGCTGAAGTTTACAAATTTTTAGAAATTTCATATATGGATGAGGAACTATATGGATTGACCACCAAGAATTCTTATACCGCCAAAATGCTCTCTGAGCAGGTTGACTTGAAGAAATCAGATAAAAAACATGTACGTCTACTTTTGAATCAAGAAAACATAGCTTCATTTCATTTAAAAAACAAGACGGGCTCTACCATCGCGACAATTGCGATTCCCGTAGTAATAGTAGGCACAGTAGCAGGAATTAGCGCAGCGGCTGCAGATAATATGGTAATTGGCTTAGATTTTGGTGATTGAATTGATACTGAACTTTTCATTCAAATCAATTGACTTCTTGCGATCTCTATATTCTTCATAATATCAGTGACGAGCATCTCAAGATCGGTTTTTCTTTTATCACTCATCAAAAATCGAATTCTCATCACTTTGATAAATCTATTGAAAGCGGCGTAGTAAAACATACTAACATATCCCGTCATAGGCATCACTATCAATAGTAATAAAACAATCCAGATATTCGTGATACCCAATAACCAAATTACCAATGCATAATACAAAGGGAATACGATTAGTCCAATTAGCATTTGAACTGAAGATCTGTATTCAATATCTAATTTCATCGCCTTAAACAATTTAGAAGGAATGATATAAGGGATGTAATTAAACAGCATTCCAACAACGTAAAAAGGAAAAAAGGCTACAAATAAAACAATGAAAAACAGCCCCTTAGGCAGACTTTGATTTCCTTTAAAAAAATTAGAAACCGCTGCCATATCAACTTTATCCTCTTTTAAGATCGCAGAGAATTGCAGCAATTTCTTTTGAGTATCCTGGTACAAGGCCACATTTTTTATCTCTATAAATTGCAAGGCCTTAGAAATCTGAGTTCTCAGTTCTAAAACTTCTTTTGGTCCCTCTTTCCCAAGCTCGTCTGGTGCATAAAAAGTTTTATAAAACTGATGTGCTTTTACTAAGAATAATTCTTGTTCCTTCCCTGATGTTTGCGGAATAATCGCTGCCAATTCCTTCCGTATAGCTTCCGTCAGTTCCACAACGGCATGTTGCTCATCGGTTTCAAATTGTTGTTGATAATCTGCCACCTTAATTGACTTGCAAACAGTAACAGAAACCACCGTTCTAAAATGAATAGCATCTGCATAATCCAGGGCAATTGGTACGATGTTCGTATTTCCTGCAAAGCCATTCAATGCTTCAAAACTCAAAGCGATTCTGGCAGTACCGGTTTTAATTTCCCGAAGCTTTAGTTCATAATGGCTGGTTCCTTCAGGAAACACCAGAAGGTTCCCTTTTTTTGCTAAATACGCGTGACATTTCTCAAAAGATTTTCGATTATCAGGTTTCTCTCCATTTCCAACATCTTCCCTTCTATAGACCGGAATGACATGAAAAAATCTCCAAATCGCTGAAACGAATTTATTCACGAAAATACTCGCATTGGCCAGGAAACCCACTCTTTGAGGAATCAAGGAGGCCACCAATAATGGATCCATCAGTGTATTAGGATGATTGGCTACAAAAATTACCGGACCTTCGGAAGGTATATTTTCTTTCCCAGTCAGTTCTATTTTTCTGAAGAAAAAGAACAAGGCCACCCTGACCACCTGTTTTAAGAATCCATAGATCATTCTAAATTTTTCTTGAGGTCAGCCATTTGTAACAAAATATAGCCCGCCACAAAAAACAAGGACATAAAAACCATACTGTACCTCATGCTTCCTGTAATCTGATCAATAAATCCATAAGATAAAGATCCAATGACAATGGCTAATTTTTCTGTAATGTCATAAAAACTAAAATACGAAGCCGTATCCGTCGCTTCAGTTGGAATCAATTTTGAATAGGTGGACCTTGACATCGATTGTATCCCTCCCATGACAAAACCAAGAAAAGCCGCCAGGCTATAAAACGAAATCTTGTCCTGCATAAAATAACCTGCGACACATATAAAGATCCAAATTAAAAGCGTTGAACTTATCGCAAATCCATTGCCTTTTAATTTTGACAACCAGGCAAAAAAGAAGGCACCTCCTATGGCAAGTATTTGAAGAATCAACACGATGTAGATCATTTCATCCGCTCCCATACCAATCTCTTTGTCTGCAAACAATGGAGCTAATAACATCACCGTCTGAACTCCCATACTAAAAAGAAAAAATGAATACAGGTAGCGTTTCATCACCTGCTTCTCTTTTACAACATCCCAAACCTTCAATAATTCTTCGGTTCCTTTCCCCAGAATTCGCAGACTCATTTCAGCGCCTGTTCTTACATCCTTTAAATAGTAAAATGCGATCTGTGAAAAACCCAACCACCAAACGCCAACAAGTATAAAACCAAATCGAGTAGCCGCCGTTCCACTTTCAAATCCGAATAGTTCATATTTCTGATATAAGATCAAATTGATAATTAACAAAATAACACTCCCTACATAGCCCATGGCAAAACCTCTGGCACTTACACTATCCATCTTGTCTTGACTTGCCACTTCTGGCAAAAAACCATTGTAAAAAACCAACGAACCTGCAAATCCAATACTGGCTAACACTGAACAAGTGATTCCGTATTCTACATTGTCACCCGTAAAAAAATATAATCCGATACAGGCAAATGATCCCAGATAGGTAAAGAACTTCATAAACGCTTTCTTCATCCCCGCATAATCTGCAATACCAGACAAAACAGGTGAAATAAAAACGATCACTAAAAATGAAATAGAAATAGCATAAGAATACAGTACAGAGTTCTTGATTGAATAACCAAAAAACTCAACCATTTCACCTCCGAAAGCCTCTTGTGTGGTTCCCAAATAATAAATAGGGAAAATAGCGGTTGTAACAATCAGATTATAGACAGAATTTGCCCAATCAAAAGACGACCAGGCATTGATCAGTCTTTTATTATTCTTTTCCAGCATCTTTGATAGTGACCTTTAGTGTAAATTTTGTTGACAATATAGCTAAAAAAAAAATGGATGATCAATCGAACAAGAAACTATATGTTTCCACACGATCTTTGGTCAGTTACATGGCAATTTAAGTTACTTTGAATGGATTTTGTAATATCCTACGCAGTTGTAAGCTTGATTACCTGAGCAACCTTCCAGTTGTATTACCGCCCAGAATATTCATCACCTCCTCTTCTGTAGATAAATTTACATCACCTTCATAAGTATGTTTGAGAGCGCAGGCAGCACTCGCATATTCCATGGCTTTATAATCATCGAAATGCCTTAAACCGTGAATCAATCCGGCGGCAAAAGCATCTCCTGTACCAATTCGATCCACAATATGTGTGATATCCAAATCTTCGGTTTCTCTGAATTCACTTCCATTCCACATTCTTGCCCTGATTTTATGCCAAGATGAATTAAGTGAGGTACGTATTTTGTCAAAAACCTTTTCTATTGAAGGATATTTCTCAATCAACAACTTACTCGCCTCTAAGAATTCATCATTGGAATAACCATAATCAGTTCCCAAAACTTCATTCATTTCATTAATTCCACCTATGAATATATTTGAATAATTCAATAAATCTGACAAGGCAGCCTTCGGATCCTGATCATATTGCCACAAGCCACTTCTATAGGTTGGGTCAGCAGAGATAACCATCCCTTTCTCCCTTGCCTTTACAAGTCCTTCTTTTAAAGTTTGATAGGCTCCTTTTGATAATGCTGGCGTAATTCCTGTCCAATGAATCCACTCTCCTTTTTTCAAAGCATCATCCCAATTGACCATAGATGGTGCGATTTCTGAAAAAGATGAATGAGATCGATTATAGGATATCGCACTGGGCCTCATTACGGCACCTACTTCTAAAAAATAAACACCCAAGGGTCTTTTCGAACTGGTTATTGAAGAAGTATTCACCCCAAACTTATTGAGGTATGAGATAGCTGTTTTACCAATAAAATCATCTGAAACAACACTAATATGCTTCACATCACTTCCAAAATTTGCAATCGAAATACCAACATTTAATTCGGTTCCTCCAAAATAATACTCAACCATGTTTGACTGAATAAATTTCTTATTCCCTCTCGGAGAAATTCGCATAAGAACTTCACCGAATGTAATGATCTGACCCATGAATTTTTGTTTTATCTATATTGAGGTCACAAATTTAACACATGAATCTTTATTTAAGAACTGATATAAATTAAATTGTTCTCAGGTGGATATTTTAAAACAAATTATCAATTATTGTTATAAATGACACATTTTCAAAAAGGTATAACGAGCATTCCTCTAACTTGACTGACATCTGGCCTTCCATTCCGATTTAAATGCTGCTTTTTCTTCATCGCTCATATTCATCAACTTATTTCTGAAATTTCGTTTGAACTTTCCAGGTCTGGGACCTCCTCGTTTAAATCCGCCGAATAGGATTTTACTTAACACAAAAATCCCTAAGGCCTGCCAATAGGTGATTGCATTTACCCCTATTACCTCTGGTAATATGGCATTCCATAATAACATAACAACCCAGACCAACAATGCAATCCCAATAGGTATTAATAAAAATAATAATGGTTTTTTTCTTTTCCAGTTTTGCTTATTCAT